>CAZFPU010000227.1:0-2901 GCA_964521145.1 uncultured Methanosarcinales archaeon
TTTTTCTTCTTTGCTCTGGTAGGTGTTGAAACAGCGTCGTAGCGATTACGGCATTGGGACCGTCCGTTCCATAAACGACCTCCCTAACAGGGTCTTTACCGGAAGCATTATATCCGCAAACACCACATTTCTTTATTTGATCTTTCCTATCTTCGTCTGTAGGGTTGGGTTCTTCAATAACTTTAATTACGTTATTATGGTCGCAGCTAAGTCCCTTACGCTTTACCTGTCCACATTTTAGGCATAGTGACATTTCCTCTGATGTATTTCCATCTTCCTCTTCTTCGTCTCCTTGTTTTGACTCGATTTCAATCGGGCGTAGATACGTTACACCAAAATCGGGATTGCTCGGATCTCTGATTGCCTCAACAAACTTGTCATTGACTATCTTTCCTACAAAGTAATGCTGTCCACATTCTCGACAAAGAGCAACTTCGAATGTTGCATGTTCCCCCTTATCATCTTTGCGATCAAGGTATACTTTCTTTTCAGGCCAAGGAGTTGTTCCACTGTTTCGTGGGCCATAAGATACAAATGCCCCTTCAAGAGTACGAAGAAACAAGTGGTAACGTGCAGACATGAGCGGCGCATCGTATTGAGAAGTCGGGTCTTGTGCTTGAAGCAGCAACTGAATCAAATCAGATAATGCTGACAGACGTTGGTTACTGGACAATTCAGGAAAAACTTTTTGAGCTACTTCTTCGACTTGGGGAATATCCCAAGACATAGATTCAGTACTCTGTTGTGGAGTGATCAAATTCCGAAGAAGAGTGGTACGTTTATCGTTATACAAAATTTGACCAACAAGCTTTGTATCTTTCACGTCAGGCTCGACTGTCAAGCCTAACTTGGAAACTAATTGTTCAAGTTGCTGTCTGCTTGTCGTACCGACGTTGTTATGTGCGCTTCTTATCAAATCATAGTCCTGTAAGGAGAGTTCATATTTACCTTTTTGCAGTATCGGTTCAGTTTCTCCCAACAAGACGTCTTCCTCAAAGAATTTTTCACCAAAAAGGTTTTCTGCAAATTCAGCTACAGTCTTTTGTCCGGTTTTTCCTCTGGTGAGAGAAGCACTTGTAGCAATGCATCGGAAGGGTTTATCTTTTCTTGTCTCTCCTTCCATCAGTCTTTGTTTCAATCGACGTAAAAGCATTCCCATTTCCATGCCTTGGGTACCCCGATACTGATGCGCTTCATCAAGAACCAAGAACTTCCACGAATGAGACTTTTCGAAGAGAGGATTATCATCAGGGCGGAGTAACAAGTACTCAAGCATTGAATAATTTGTTAGGAGAATGTGAGGTGGGTTATCCCTCATCTCCGATCGAAGCACCATTTCTCCGTGGATGACAGTATCATTCTGAATGATTGAAAAACCTTTTTCTTTTCTGTACGCAAGATGGTCATTGGCGTGGCGTCTGCTGTCTCGCCTGTCATCAGGAGTTTCTCCTATGTATTGACCAAACGTGAATCTGAAAGGTGAATTGTTTTCCTTCAGTAGCTTGCAAAATTCACCCAATCTCTCACGCTGATCATTTGCCAAAGCATTCATCGGATAAAGTTTCAAAGCACGAACGCCAGGTTGTGCTGATGTTCCAGCTTGAAATTCTCGATACAGGTCCATTAAGATCGGATATAAGAAAGCCTCAGTCTTCCCGCTTCCGGTGCCAGTGGCGACAATAACGTTTCTTCCATCCGACACTTTCCGAATCGCAAGTTCTTGATGCACGTATAGTGACGGGGTTTCCGCAGTTAAGGATTGCAGAAATCCCTCATCAATTTTGGAACCTAGAATCTCTCTCAAGAGAGAGCTAGGCGTCGTTTTTCGTTTGAAAACAGGAGTAGCCTCTAAGTAAGGTCCCTTTCGGAGAAGTCCACTTTCCAATTGCTTTTCAAAGGAGGACCGCAACATCGGATCCCTGAAATAGAAAGTTGTCTTGAGGTATCTTCGATACCTATCTTCGATCAACTTGGAAAGCTTAATGGGATCCATAGTTCCTTTCCTTCAACATCGCCCTGCAATATCGGCAGTTTCCATAGAACACTTTTCCGCCATTACAAGCAGCTCTCGCATCGATGGTTTGTGGATACTGCAAAATCGGGTTTTCAACGTGTATCTTTTCTGCGGATACACCAGCGACAATTGCCGAGAAACCCTGATTGTCTTTCTGCACCTGTATGTATAAATCATGAGCAACACCTTTCTGATGGAGAGCATGGCTATCATAGAAGTTGCTGAGCGGTATCCTTACAACTCTCTGATCAAGCTTTACAAGAAAGTGTCTTAGTTGAAACAATGAGAAGTCAACATGGATTCTGTCGGTCCACCCGGAAGCAGGTAAGTGAATCCAAAGCGCTTTATGAGCGGTTGGATTGAAATCTTCACGCGTTAGTGCAACCGGCTTGTCACCCCACTCCATAGGTTCCTTCGTTTCATCACTAATACTCCACCATATCCTTTCTGCTAAGAAGGTAGCACGCACATGCGGTCCATTCTGAATGCCGAGGAGCCAATTTGATTCGTCTGCTTCTGGTTTTGGCGGTATGACTATAGTGGTACGATTCAATTCTTGTTTGACTACGATAGAACTATTCGTTTGAGCACCAGGCTTGATCGTGCAATTGGGTTTATGTGTCAATTCAACTGTCACTTCTTGATGTCCAGATTTCTCTGGCAACACAGAGTTTTGGTGAATTTTAATTTTGTCGATAGTTGAAACGAACCTGAAGTCAAGGTTTTCAATGGGAGAATCCTGGTTGTTGTCATAAAACCTTAACGAGTACCAACCCGAACTCTGGGCTTGTAAGTTATTTCCGAGGGATAATTCATTAGCATCGGCAGGTGGTATAATCTTATCCTTGAATTTCAGTTTTATCTTCTTTCCCTGCTCGCAATCCAGG
>CAZFPU010000228.1:0-2863 GCA_964521145.1 uncultured Methanosarcinales archaeon
TTCTCGCTTTGGTAGTTTGCGAGCGAGATCATATGCTTTGATTGCCATACTGCGAACATGTCATAGATTGATATGATGATAAGCAGAACAAAAGCGGCCCAAAGCCACTTCTCAAAGAGCGATACGAAAAGAACGGCTATTCCTGTATAGACAAAGATCTCGGTGATATTGTGCACGAATGGATTTTGCTTGAACACTTTTATCCATGCAAGGATGCCTGCCAAGATCAAGACAATAACTGTATTTATGGTAGGCTCAAAAAAAGTGATATAGATCCCAATGGTAACTGCAATCGTGGTAAAGCAGGCCAATAGGTACCAGTATTTGAACAATGTACGTATCTGAAGCTTTATGAAAAGTAAAATAAGTAGTGTGCCTATGATGACCGCGAACGTTATCATGCCAATTGATTCTAATCCCGATTGCGTCTTCGGCGGCTGGCCAACGATAGTATCCTGATGCTCGATTACAACAACCCCGGTTTCATCCGTAGTGATATTCACATTCTTGCTAATCGTTGCAAGTCCAAATAACTGGGTTACAAAGAATAACGTGATCAGAATAAGCGTTATCATCAGGTTATGTTTCATTCATTGCTTGAGAAAATCCGGCTATATAAAGATAGGTGGTTTTTTAGTGTCGGCAATCATTGCACTGCTAAAATATTTCACCTTATCATAAAAAAACAAGGAAATATTGCGGCAATTCGTATTTATTGGGTAAATCGCTGTTGGCATCTTCTTCATTGTGAACGCCCATTGACCCCCTCCCAGTCAACCAATGGTACATAGGAAATAAGCACCTGCTCGCTCTAGGTTTTTGTTTTTCTCCAATTTTGCATCTGTTTGCTAAATAATGATGCCTCTTACCCAATGAGCCCTGGACCAATCTTAGAAATCTGCTAATTTATCGTCGGCAAAGAGATACAAATGTTTAAATAGATAGGATGCATAATAAAACCGATGGGGGTGTCATCATGGCAAGAAAAATCGAAGATGAGTATGAGGATCTTAGGCAAAAAGTCAAGGATTTGGGTGGGAGATTTCGACAAGTGCAGGATAGGGCAACAGAGTACATCGAAGAGCATCCTCTCAAGGCGACCGCACTCGCGTTTGGCGCAGGAGTCATTGCAGGAGCGGTACTTCTAAAACTGCTGGAGAAAAAATAAGATGTTCGGGGCGCTCAAGCACACAATAATTCGCGAAGTGTTTCGTGTGACAGATAGGATAACACGAGATATCAAGAGGCATATGTTCCTCTTCTTTCTTGAGTTCCTATTCTTGATGCTTGGCATCGTGTTCATATCCGCTGGCCTGCTCTTTCTTGGAGCGCGCTATCTTGGATGGGAATCGATGCTGATCGCAGGCGGGATTTTCTTTATATTGATTTATATGGGAATTAAGCTTACAAGAAGGACTGCTTGAGGAAGTTGGAATATCGTTTTGCGTACATAATGGATCAGAAGGCTTCTCCAAAACGGATGTTAGCGTTCAAAAGGTTCAGCATTAGTTTTTATTTTAGATGTCAAACTATATTTGCACGGTGCTAAAAAAATACGGGCAGCGTTCAAAATGTAGGTTAGCGGGCTTACGGTCGAGCATATTAATTTTTACAAATCAATCGACAAGGGGGAAGCCCCATCCGGGGAATGTCGATCATCCAAGAAAATATAGAATGCGAGAAGCCCGCTAATCCGAGCGAAGCGAGATTTTGAACGCTGTCAAAAAAACACGAAAAACTATATATACAGTACCTTGTGATTTTGGCTAGGTGATAATGTATGGCGTCTATTGTGAAAGGAAAGGTATTGAAGTGTGAGATAACTGATAACATGTCCCAGTTATGGATTGGGGAACACCAAGGTGTGTTTCAGAGTTCGGGAACCATGCGCTTGATTTTGGATCATCAGGCAACAATTGATTTTGTCAAGGCAGTAGGGATAAAAAAAGGCTCGAAAAAATTTTCTCCATTCAGGCTTCTAAGCAATAAGATCGAAGGGAAGGAAATTGACATTGTGTTTCCGCAGGCGCCATTCATGACATAGACTCCTTTTGGGATTGACGAACCGAATGCACCATCGATTCTTGTGGATGCTGCATTAATCAGACTGGAAGGGGACCCCCCAAGCGAGCCACAAAAATCTTTATATATACCACTATTTACTTACTACTTATGGACATCCGAAACATCCAGACGACCGGAGATATGCATTATGTGTACCTTCCCACAGCGTGGTGCCGCGAGCATAAGGTTGGTTCAAAATCCAAGGTATCTATCGAGCAAAGCACGAATGGGACGCTGATCATTTCTCCCCAGATAACGGAAAAAAAGCCAAAGCACCTCAAATTCAACGTATCGACCGACGAGCCTGAACTCATACAAAAGCTAGTCGTGGCATCTTACATAAACCCCGCGTCTTCTTTTGAGATAATTCTTGAAAAAGAGATGGATTTTACCAAATTGCTCGATCATAAGCGGCTTATCAGTCTAGAATCCGTTGAGATCGACCAGAAACACATAACTTCTGATGGGCTGGTCATGGTTTCAGATCCTCATTCGCTCTTAAAGACCATGGTCAAGAAGGTGAAGAACCTGATCCTTGTCATGAAAAAGAACTACAATAAAGAGCTCATTGAGCGCTATGAGGATGAGATAGATAGAAGCAAGATGCTTATCGACAAGGCAGTTATAGGCGCTTTCATGTTCGAGCGAACATCAAAACTCAAGAATATCGAATTATTCTATGTTTCATTGATCGCAAAAGAAATGGAAAGAACCGTTGATAATGTGATCCTGCTTGAAAAAGGAGATACAAAATTCCTCGATCTGCTTATCAAGCCAATGGAACAATTGCAGACTCTCG
>CAZFPU010000229.1:0-2823 GCA_964521145.1 uncultured Methanosarcinales archaeon
CGTTCACCGGTTCAGGCCGTATCTTATCTCCTCTATAAATGATGTATACTTTCTTCGCGTAATTGGCAAGAAGCAAGGCTTCTTTTGCCGCCGTATCCGACCCACCGACGATTGAGACTATCTTTTCCTGAAACAACGCGCCATCGCACAGGGCGCAATAATGCACGCCCTTATTCTTGAATTCCTGCGATCCTTTCATCATAAGCTCCTTCCACTTCGCGCCCGTGCAGAAAATGATCGATTTTGCTTGGTACTCTGCTGATTCTGTTTTAATGGTAAAATGACTGGGTCCTTGCGCGCTTTTTTTGGCTTCAAGCACCTTCTCTTCTTTTATCTCTACATTGTACTCTTTGGCATGCGCCTCCATCTTTTCAGCGAGTTCCATGCCAGTTAAATGGATGAATCCCGGGTAATTTTCGACGGTATCGGTTAGGGTAATGACGCCGCCTATTGGCAGTTCTGATCCTGAGGTCGCTCCTAATACCAATGTCTTTAGATTCAATCTTCCCGCATACATGGCAGTTGCCAATCCAACAACGCCAGCACCGATTATTATTGTATCGTACATGAGATAAAAGGATTTTGAGGCATTAATAAATGTTAGGTTCCCATGGCTTCCAGGGATGTCCTTTTGTGTTTGCTTGTTAGTAATTGATGAAAAACTACCACTGGACCAAATTCCAGTGGACTCTTATGCATTAAAAGGATTGGAAGGCAAAAAAAAGCGAAAAAACATTTCATGGAAGCCCTCTCGCATCCTCAGAAAGATCACCTACTCTAGATAAAATGAGACCCGATAAGATTCTTGAGGTTCTTGGGAATCTCTTGCAATGGTTGTTGCGCTTGGGAGCATCATCTGCACGTAGCTAGATTGCTTTATTTCCATCGGATGGGCCCCATGTTCACCCGCAGAGCTTGTGTAATAATAGGAGATGGCTGTTGGAAGGTTGCCAGAAGATTGGATGATCCGCCCTTCATTGACCATCAATGTTTTTCCGCTAAACTCCACCTTCCATGTTTGATCCACGCCTGGCATGGTTGCTATGACTGATCCGCCCATTACATCTATCAACAGGGGTGCGACATCCTCAAATGGCCTTGCTGCCCGAACACCTGGGAAAAAAACATTGCCTGGCTCTGGAACCAAACGCACCAGATGCTTTGCGTCAGGAGACGATGCTCCTAAAATATCTGGATAAAATGCGATATAGTGGTTCTTGCCTTGACATGACGCATCATCAAAACACAATGGTATCTCTTCTTCTCTTCCCTTGTAAGGACGCACTGATATTTTGTCGATGGTTACTCTATTGTCCAAGGAATCCTTGTTCCTTCCACTCGTGTGCGGCTCTCCATTGATGAATTCCAAGGGCCCTTCTACTTTTGCAGACCTGCCTTCTTTGATAAAAAGATCATAATTGCCGCGCACATGAGCATTTCCCTCCACTTTTTTGACCATACCCTTACTCACTTCGTAGAATTCAGCGCTACCTGGCCTTTTCTCCCAAAATGTCATCTGCGTGCCTTTGTTTACCGTGACCAATCCTGCCTTGCAGCTTTCAAAAAGACAGACTCCTGTTTTTTGGGTCAACCCCTCATCTGTTTTTGTTTGCTTGATGATCTGCAGCGAATGGGGAGCCTCCTGCTCTAAAAGGGCGTTGATCAATGGCATCACAATCAAACTGCAAGCCATTATGTATAGCAGATACTGTGTTTTCATGCGCTCCCTCCCGAACAGATTTGGCCTATCATCTCTTTATCATCGGGGCTTAGGTATGATGGGATAGAATTGCAGTTTATCTTCTCAAATTTGTGAACAAAGCGAAATTGATAAGGAGTACTATCGATCATGCTATGCGCATCGGTTATTACAAAAACATATTCGGTCTCACTTGTCCGATGAATATCTATATTGACCTTATTTTCAAACGCAACATCCGCAAGGCAGCTGGCGCAGAAACTCACTTTTGAATGCTGATTTGCCGTTATGTTGCCTGCGATCCCATGGATCATTTTTATGCGAACATCCCCTATCTTTACAATGAACCTATTCTGCTGCTCGCTTCCCAGGCTTTCAGAGAGCACTGTTGGCATATCTATCTGGACAATGACTCCATCCTGCGTGAGGCTGCTCTGTGCAGCGATGGCCCCTTGCTCAATTGCTTTTCCCTGCGCTGAAAAATCAGAAAAATCATCAAGGCAATCTGCTAAGTTATCAACGACATAGTCTGATAGCTCTTTTTGGATCTGCTCTTGCGAAGGGACCAAAATGCCATTCTTGAAAAAATAGATAGCGGTACCATTGAGTGATATCAACGGTGACCTATAATATCCGCCGCGCAGGCCAATGTAGACAATGCCTTCTTTGGAAACCTCTTTGAGACACGCATCGATGAACGACTGCGCCGCAGCGATACTAGTTGTTCGTTGCTGCACCGGCATTTTTTCTTGAAAAGAGAAAAAAGTTATGGAGATGAGCAGAAGAACCAAAGCAATGACCATGAAATAGCTCACCTGGGCGCGCACTGCGTTTAGCTTGAAGGCCTTTCTCATCATCTCTTTACTGCGATGCTTGCCCATAAATCTTTCTATATATTCTCCTTATTGAAAATTTCGCAAAGAAACTTTTGGGTTCAATACCCCGTACTTCAGTGCGAAATTTTCAATCCCGCAAATTCGCTATCAGATGCGAAGGGCGTAAAACTCCGCCCTTAGGGTGGGGATAGCCCTGAGCGCGAATTTGCGTTATTTGGAAATGATCGATTTCCATCAGTATCTCCGATAAGAATTAACCACTTCTGAGTATACAGAAAAAACCAACAG
>CAZFPU010000230.1:0-2787 GCA_964521145.1 uncultured Methanosarcinales archaeon
GGATCCTGTTCTGAATCGGTATATCTGTGGTGCATCCGGTGCGTGCATGCCCAAAAAAACGCGCTGCCCTGGATCGCCATGGTCGCAAGCAGCAAAAGGATCGTTTCAACAAACCCATTGGTGCTATAGGATCTGTGCGAAAAATATCGATGGTAACCTGCAGTTATGCCGATCATGGTGAGAAGATAGAGGATGATTGTCGAGATGATTATTCCAGTAGGTGGAGTCTTGCTTAACAGATAGAGGGGAATTGCAATTATCAGGAACAGATGGTAGGACATATGATATGATGCGAAGAACCAATCGATCTCTTTTAGATTCATGGATTTCTTGGTTTTTTGTTTATATAAAAATATTGTGACTCGCTAATTTTTTATTGAAGTCTACTAAACTAAACAGAATCTTACCATCACTCTCTAGAAGATACAACTCTAAAGAAAGCTTTTTATAGCAGTAAATAAGGGTCAGAGGACATGATACTCTATTGGCTCTTGCCCGCTGCGATCACCTTAGGAATCATCAGTTCCCTAGAAGACATACGCTTTGGAAAGATTCGCAACAAGTGGATATATTTTGGCCTTGGCTATGCTGTGCTTGTCTACCACATCTTGTTCTTCTTTGTCGATTGGTATGATTTGACCATAATCCATTTCTATGCCCTTGCGCTTAATGGCATCATCGCTTTAGCTATTGGTGTTTTGCTATGGAGGTTAAGGCTTTGGACAGCCGGCGATGCAAAACTGTACCTGTGCTTTGCGCTGCTAGTTCCTCCGATGCTTATCTTGGGAAAGCCAAGTATCACCTCAATAGACCTGCTTATCAACACGTTCATCCCGATTGGTCTCTATCTGGCATTTTCGGCCTTGGAAAAATCCTCGATTGAGCAAAAGATAGCTGCGCTTAAGCATACTTTTGAGCCAAGGAGATTTGCTCCCCATGCACTTTTGTTGTTCTTTCTGATTTGGCCTCTGAAGAGTCTAAGTAGTCTCATCGACATGGAGGGGATTGTTCTCATCGCTGTTCTTGCGATCATGCTTTTCTTCAATCAATTCAGCAAGATTCACTCGAATCTGGGACTGCTTGCTATTATTGCATTGGCCGCTTCAAGGCTGCTTTTTGATTCGTCCGTATTATCCCAGCAGGCCTGGATCGAATTTGGCCTTTTGATCCTCCTCTTTGTCATAATAAGATTTTATCTGAATGGTATCGCAGCATCGGCATTTACCCGAAAAATTGATGTGCATGATCTTAGGGAAGGCATGATGCCTGCGAAGGTCTTCGTGCAGTCTCAAAAGAGATGGGTTTTACAAGACTTCCCTTTGCATATATCATCGGGGCAAAAATACCTCTACCTCCCAAAACCAGAAGGGCTAACTAAATCTGATATATCTCACATCAAGGCAGCCAAAATTAACGCAATCCCCATCCAAGAAACCCTTAGCTTTGCCCCGTTCCTGTTCATCGGAATACTATTGCAATACCTCTTAGCGGATAATGTCATCGCCTTTGTAAGGACCGCTATTCTCATTTGGATTGGAGTCTAATCCCAAAACTTTTATAGGCTTTTATTTTCTCTGATTAGCATGGATTATGCTCAAGCTAAGGATGAACTAAGAGATTTTATTCTTCAAGAGGGAATAAAGTGGAATACTGGTAAAGTGAATGGCAAAGCTGCCAAATGGATATTCGATCTAAGAGAGCCTCTTTTAACCTCAAAAGGGAGCTATCTTGCAGCATCCGTATTATTCGAGAAACTAAAGAATATTGAGTTTGATGCCATAGGGGGTCCTAGCATAGCCGCCGAGCCACTGACGAGCGCATTTCTATTGCACGCGAAAAAACAAGGGAAGGATATTCGTGGATTTATTGTGAGAAAAAACCCAAATGATTTTGGGCTTCGCAAGAAAGTTGAAGGGCCGATCAAGCCTGGAGATCGAGTTGTTCTCATCGATGATATAATCAACACTGGGTCAAGTGTTGGAGATTCGCTGAGATCCGTGCAGATGGAAGGCTGCCAGGTAGTGAAAATGATGTGTCTTGTCAACTTCTCCCATGAAGGCACGCATCGATATGAAAATGTCGATCAGGTGTTTACTCTGCAGGATTTCAACCTTGAGATAAATCAATCTTTTCATTACGAAGCCCTGGCACTGCATGAACTTCAAAGACCCTCCTTTTATAAAGAATCGAATGAAGGCATAAAGGTGCGCTGCCTTGCTGAGAGTCAAGATCTCATCTTCATGGGATGCGAGGATGGCATTGTAAGATGCGTTGACAGGCAAGGCGAGGAGCAGTGGCATTACCCGCTATCGGAGCCCGCTTCCATCATCGTTTCAAATGGAGATATTGTTTTCATAAGCATCAATTCCCGATTTAACCGATCCAAGCTCTATGCGTTTTCTGCCAAGGGCCAATTTATTTCTGAGCTATCACTAAGAGGCCGCATCCACGATATGATTTTGCAAGACTGCGCGTATTTGACATATGGCAGGAAAATTATTTGCCTATCTCAAGACCAACAAATCAGCTGGGAGCAAGAATTGAGCGATGAGATTGCGAAAATATGGGTATTTGAGACGACCCTGTACTGCGCAACTACTGCAGGAGATTTAACATGCATGGACCTCCATGGAAAAGCACTTTGGTCAAAGCATTTTGGTGCTATCCAAGAGGTGCAGGCGGCAGGCGATCTGTACATGATCTCAGCTGATTATCTATATCGGATGAGTCTTGATGGGAAAATCAGATGGTGGTTGCCCCTAAAAAACCATGCCCGATCACTCTATG
>CAZFPU010000231.1:0-2764 GCA_964521145.1 uncultured Methanosarcinales archaeon
GCTGTTGGTTTTTTCTGTATACTCAGAAGTGGTTAATTCTTATCGGAGATACTGTTCAAACTCGCGCATTACAGAAAACTGGGTTCAAGGGGCTGCGCTCTGAGTCTTCCCTAAAAAAACAAATCATTTTTATTGCCACGATCGTCCTTATCGGATATGGACCAAAAGATGCATGCAGAATACGAAGCAGCAATGAAAACTATAGGCTTTTTTGATTTTTCAATGGAAGGAAAAATATTGATCAAAGGTCCTGGCAGGATCGATTTCATTAACGGTTTAGTGAGCAATGATGTCAAACTGCTCAAAGAGAATCAAGGCTGTTACGCTGCCTTTCTCAATAAGAGCGGAAAAATACTTTCCGATTGCACCATCTATAAATTTCCAGATTTTTTATTGCTGAACATGAATCTCATTGGAAAAAAAAATATTATCGATATCTTGAAAAATGAGGCTGCTTTGGGAAAGTGTGAAGTTGAGGACGTGTCTTTGAAATACGCATTGTTTTCTTTGCAGGGACCTCAGGCAGTGTTATTTCTGGAGCAACTATTTGGCTTGTCAATTGAATTGCCCACTGAATACGAAAATACAATTCTAAGTTACCCAATGGACTCGAATGCAACGAATAGCAATGCAACAACAGATAGTGCAAAAGATGAAAAAAATTCTGAAGTGATCGTTGCGAGGCATTCACGAACAAAGCCTGGCGGTTTCGATCTTTTTATTCCTTCAATGCATTACAAGCAAATGAAACAAAAAACCCTAGAAATCCGGAAATCTTTGGGCATACAAGAAATCAGTAATGATACTTATGAAATGCTTCGCCTTGAAGCCAAAAAACCAGTATATGGCATTGATTTTGATCAAGCAAATATTCTGCCAGAGATCTCAGAGAAAATGGCTTCGTATACCAAAGGCTGCTATGTCGGCCAGGAAATCGTCGTTCGGGTGAAAAACCTTGCCAAAGGGCTTACTTCAAAGAGATTATCCCATTTCGAGATCCAAGGAAATGAGCTTCCTAAAAAGAATGATAAAATCATGCATGAAGATAAGGAAGCGGGCCACATCACGAGTGCCGCGTTTTCATATGAGAAGAACAAAGTACTCGCCTTTGGATTTTTGAAAAAGGATTTTTTTGATAAGAGTGAATTCGAGATACTCGGGATGGGCGCAAGAAAATCGTGAATGCGCCAAAACAAAAAATCCTGACTTTGAACGCTTCCCAAAAAACAGGCGGTGTTCAAAATGGTGGTTAGCGGGCTTACGGTCGAGCTTGGAGATATTAGAGAACAGCAAAATCATTATGCCTTCGGCAATATTTAGCGCGATGCCTCCGCTGCTAGACTCATTGCGCTCCGGCCTCGCCTAGTGATAGTAAGCAGTGACACTGGGGTCGAGCGCAGCGAGTGCCCCTTTTTGCCAGCGTAGATACGCTGAATACGAGATGCCCGCTAACCCGAGCGATAGCGAGATTTTGAACGCCGCACAAAAACCAAAAGCTATTTATACCGTTTCAATTTATATTTTCTATGCAACTAAGGAATTTTAATTCAAATTCTAGACAACGTTTGAGAGAGGTTAGAGTCGATGAATAAATTCATTGTTGTTACTGGTGGCGTCATTTCCGGAGTAGGGAAAGGAGTCACTACCGCTTCACTTGCCAGGGTTCTTCAGGAATACGGTTTTGATGTGACCACGATCAAGATCGATCCCTACATCAATTATGACGCAGGAACCCTAAGGCCAACAGAGCATGGGGAAGTGTGGGTCACTGATGATGGTGGAGAGATCGATCAGGATTTAGGGACTTACGAGCGATTTCTAAACAAGGACATTCCTAGAAAAAACAACATGACCACTGGTCAGATCTATAAGACGATCATCGACAAGGAGCGAAAAGGCCAATATCTTGGAAAGACCGTGCAATTCATCCCGCATGTTCCTAATGAGATAAAACGAAGAATAAAAGAGGCAGCCAAAGACCACGAAATCACCGTCGTTGAGATCGGCGGGACGATTGGTGATTATGAAAACATCCCCTTCTTATTTGCGGTGAAATCTCTCGAGCGAGAGCTTGGCAAGGAAAACATGGTGCATATTCTCGTTACATACCTGCCGTTTCCTTCCCTTATGGAAGAGATGAAAACAAAGCCAACCCAACAGGCGATACGAATGCTAGGCGAGCAGGGTATCTTCCCTGATTTCATCATCTGCAGATCAAAGCATGCATTGGATAAGGAGCGAAAGCAAAAGATCGAGATATACGCCAATATCGCTTCTGAGAATGTGATATCTGAGCCTGACATCGATACCGTCTATAGGATCCCACTTGATCTGGAAAAAGAAAAGCTTGGGCAAAAAGTGCTTGAGCATCTGAATCTAAAGCCAAAAAAACAACCCAATTGGAACGAATGGAAAAAATTAGTGCAAAGGATCGTCGAACCGTCCAAGGAAGTGCATATCGCGATCGTTGGGAAGTATGTTGACATCGGCGATTACAGCCTATCTGATAGTTATCTGAGTTATAACCAGTCACTCATACACGCGGGAGCGGCGCTTGACGTGAAAGTGAAGATCGATTGGATCGACTCAAAGCAATTCGAATCAGGAAAACCAATTTCGGACCTTAAAAAATACAATGGCATTTTAGTTCCTGGAGGATTTGGGAATAGCGGCGTCGAGGGAAAGATAAAAGCTGTCCAATATGCCCGTGAAAATAAGATTCCGTACTTGGGGATATGCTATGGTATGCAGCTTGCGATTGTCG
>CAZFPU010000232.1:0-2762 GCA_964521145.1 uncultured Methanosarcinales archaeon
TCCGGCCTCGCCTAGTGATAGTCAGTAAACACTGGGGTCGACCGAAGGGAGTGCCCCTCTTTGCCAACGTAGATACGCTGGCATCAAGATGCTAAACGCCGATAAAATAAGCTAAAATGCTTACATGTAGGGTCTCAAAATAAACTTCCATTTAAATTTAATTCCCTCTTTTTTCATCACTCCCTCTTGACAACAATTCTTAGCTAATTTCCAAAGCCATTTAAATACATAAATTTTACCACTCTGCAAGGAGGACTTAAACAGTGAGATTCGTTATTACTCTAATAGTACTAGTACTCGCATCTTTTAGCGTGAACGCTGCGCAGTGCATCGTTAATTTCGATATTGGCGGCTTTTGCCCGGACGCAATTCCTACCTGCGGCGTATCATTTGAGGGCGGCTTAGGATGTTTAGTGCCTTCTGACAACAGCTGCAGGGACACGACGGTAGGAAAATCATATGTGCTTAATGAGAACAGCTCAGTCAATATAACGTTCAACTCAGGAGTACAAGCGCTTGATGTGTTTTTCTCTGGATTTCAAGGCTCAAATGGAACGATGTATTTTCAGGATAGCAACAATATAACGATCGATACCCTGAATTCGCTTGGAGATTGTGACATCGCAAAGCCAGCAAAGCAAAGCCTGCGATTCAATGCGTCAATTCATAGCATTGTTATTTTGGGAAATGGCACGTTATTTGTCGATACCTTCACTATAAATCCAAATTCCATATGCACAGCATCTGATCCTGTATGCGATAATATTGATGATGACTGCGATGGAAAAATCGATGAGAATGCGAACGCAACCTGCAACAATGGTTTGTTCTGCGATGGTTTGGAATTGTGCCTTAATGGAGCATGCCAGTCTGGTGTTGCGCTGGATTGCTCAATCAATAATGTAGCCCAAATAAACTCATGCTTTAATGTTCCTGACGCAAACGCACTGACATTGGATTCAAGAGCAGCGTTTACCTCAACCTGCGATGAAGCACTTGATCTGTGCACGCTCAATATAACTGCCACTACCCACGCATGCGATAGAGACTTGTGCGGCGCCCCTAAACAATCAAGCAGCGAGTGCCTACCTAGCTTCATGCTCGATCCCAACTCTTGCGACTGCGTCAAAGACCCAAGCGCAACGCCAACAATCATCTTGAGCGCCCCATTGAACAACTCCCTCATCACGTTCAAAAACTTCACTGTTTCCTTTGATTTGATCAACTGGAGCGTGCAGGGAAAAGCAAGCACGCACGCGGCTTTCCATATCAATTCAGTTCCAGGACTCTCTTTTTCAGATGAGCTTCGATTCTATAATGGAAATGATAGTATCGTTGAATTGAATAACAATGTCGGAGAAACTCTTTTTGCATCCTGGATAGACCAAAACACGATCCAATTCAACAATGTTGCTGACGGATTTCACACTATCAGAGGCCATCTTGCTTACGATGACCATACTATTCCGCTAAACCCAGAAGCTGACACGTTCATAACAGTGTTTGTCAACGAGTCAAAATGCATAAGTGATTCAGAATGCAATGACAATAATATCTGCACCAATGACTATTGTGATGGCACCAATGACTGCCAGCATAGCAATATTGGACAGGGAGAGATAAGCTGTGGTGTTGGAGCATGTGAGCGAACCGTCGATAGGTGCATCAACGGCATTGAACAAGCGTGCTTTCCTGGTTCGCCTTCGCCTGTGGAAATCTGCGATCTTATAGACAACAATTGCAATGGGCAATCTGATGAGGGAAACGCTTGCTTTGTCAACATGACCATTTCAAATCCTCTTGATACCATCTATTCAGAAAGAAGACTCCCATTTGACGTTCAATTCTCACAGAAGGTGGACTCCTTTTCCATCCTAGATGAAACCGATAAGACTCCCAAAGAAAAAATACTCTGTCGCAATTGTGCAGACTATGGACATATCAGGCAGCGCATGGTAAGTTTTAGCGAAGGTTTCCATAACGTGACTTTCAAGGGGACCAAGGAGAGCTTCTTTGATATTGAGATTCATTCTTTTTTTGTTGATAGCATAAAGCCAAAGATAATCAAGACCGAGCCAAAAGGAAAATATGCAACCGGGAATTTCAGCATCACCTTTAGCGAAGCAAATCCAAGTTCCCTTACGCTTAATCTTACAGCAGGCAATGATACTCAATCGATACCATTCGATCTTGATGAGTGCGTCGATGTAATGCCGCTTGGCAGCAGGCAGTGCAAGCAAAACATCGATCTTGAGGATTACGATGGAGAGGAAATCAGCTACTGGTTCAACCTAAGCGACATCGCAGGGCATTCTACCCTAAGCAGGCTAGTGAACACTAAGGTCGATATAACGAGTCCGGCCATCACGCAACTAAATCATTCACAAAACGGCAAGAAAACAAAATTCAATATCACTGTTTCAGAAAAGGCAAATCTATTCATCCTAGACCAGGATGATGCGCACCCCCGGTATGGTGTTTTGTGCAACAATTGCGACAGCTTTTCAAAAGAACGAGTGTATGCCTCTGGAAATCATTCGCTGATAATCAAGGCAGTAGATCCTGCAGGCAATCAAGGATACGATTCATTGCTTCTAGAGATCTAAATGTCAGATGCTTTTTTATTCTTTTATAGAAGAGTTCTATGTGAGTCCGGAATAAATGGATAAATTATCCATAAAGAATTATGATATCCCGACGGAAGGCGAACGCAGGATTGTGGTATTAAAACCATTGAAAATATAGGTTGATGGATGGTAGGA
>CAZFPU010000233.1:0-2751 GCA_964521145.1 uncultured Methanosarcinales archaeon
TTTAACAAAAACTTAACTGACTGCAAGCCTGTAAAGGTGTGTATAGTCAGTGACGTCTGCCCAGTGTCTGTACTTTAAACTCCTTTTCAAGGGAGCTAAGAGCAGATAAACGGCGGGGGTAACTATAACTCTCTTAAGGTGAATATACGTTGCCTTAAGACTCGAATTGTTAAACAGATACGTCAAAAGATCGAGATATAAATTTGGCCATTTGCTGGAACATCTGAGAATCTCACACTACTGTAAATGCATTTCTAATAATTTTTTAAAAATTATGGAATAGATTGCAGTGACAATGTGTTGAGTGCAGACAATCAGCAGGAAAGACTTTGTGAAATTTTTGCGCAAAGAATCCTCAGAGACTATATGCCAGACACGCGAAATAAAGCGTGAAGATATAGTCCGATCCTAGCAGCGATGTTAGGAAGCGTCCAGAAATGCGCGCTCGCCATCAATGATTCATTTTAATGATGGTTAAGTAGATCCCAATGATTGCTTTGAAAAAAGATTATCAAAAAAAGATCGAAGTAACAAAATTTGAGCGTAATACCTTGTCGTTTGATTGACGACTTGCATGAATGGCGTAACGAGATCGTCACTGTCCCCAACTAGATTCCTCCGAACACTCTATACTGGTGCAGAGGCCAGTGATCTCCAGTGGGAAGCGAAGACCCCGTGAAACTTTACTACAGCCTGTTGCTGCGATGTGGATTTTGATGTGTAGCGTAGATGGTAGTCGCTAAAGCGTGGCCGCTAGGTTACGTGTAGACATCCATGAAACACCATTCTTCAAAGTCCACATTGCTTACTTGGAAGCAAAGACACCAACAGGTGGGTAGTTTGGTTGGGGTGGCACCCTGCTGAAACGATATCAGCAGGTCCCAAAGGTTAGCTCAGGCGGGTCAGAAATCCGCTGTAGCGTGTAAGAGCATAAGCTAGCTTGACTGTCTCCATAATAAGATTGGATGCAGGTACGAAAGTAGGGTCTAACGAACCTCTGAGTCCTCCTTGATGGGGGCCAGAGATGAACGAAAAGTTACTCCGGGGATAACAGAGTTGTCGCGCCTAAGAGTTCATATCGCCGGCGCGGCTTGCTACATCGATGTCGGCTCTACCTATCCTGGGCGTGCAGAAGCGCCCAAGGGTGCGGGTGTTCACCGATTAAAAGGTATCGTGAGCTGGGTTCAGAACGCTGTGAGGCAGTTTGTTTGATATCTACTGGAGATGTTCGATGTCTGAGGGGAATGGACTTCTAGTACGAGAGGAACGAAGTCCAGAGGCCTCTGGTAGACCTGTTGTCTGACAAGGCATGCAGGGCAGCTACGCCTTGGAAGATAAGTGCTGAAAGCATCTAAGCACGAAACTTCTCTCGAAAATAGACATCATTGAGCACCGCAAAAACAGCGGTTTGATGGGAGCGGTGTGTACGCACCAAGCTAACGCGAGGTGTTCAGCATGCGCTTTCCAATAGTTCAAACCTTCTTAGCCTATGTACGGTCTCTTTTTTTTTATTCTAGATTTTTTGATTTAGAATTGAGGAAGTAGGTATGAGAATACGCTACTGAATTGTTTCTGGATTGGATTATTTTGAATTAGGAACTAGATTGAAGAATAGAATTTTTCTTTTTGGAATGTTAAAAATAGGTTGAAGAATAGGATTTCGTTTTTGATTCTAAAATGAAAGAAATGTATTAGCGAGAGCTATCGAGCAAAAAAATCCAACCTATCTAAATATTTTTAAATAGGATAAACGCTCCCGGATTTTATGGATCCGAATAATTGGAAAACGCTTTTCGATGGAACTCTTGAAACACTTATAGAAAGAAAAATAGATCCAGATCCGATTAATTTTGGGCCCAGGCGTGCATTAGTATCAGCCAAGAAAGAAGATAAGCTCACAACCTACAAGATCGAATTTCCTGATTTTTCATTTGACAATATTTTATTCATCAACCTGCTTACCTATTCGTTACCCAATTTGAAAAACGCTTTTGGATTGAATAGTGCCGCAATCCAAGGCGATTGGGACATTGCAACTTCACCAAGGGAAGGGGACAAGAGGCTTGTTGCAATGCATCAGGCGCTTGAACCGCATTGGTTTGAGTTTACCCAGCATGTGGTTTTACTCCTGAACATGCTTAATCCGCCAAACTATCAATCGAGCAGAGATGTCTTTTTCCATGGCATCGTAACAAAATCCCACCTGGCTAAGCGAATGAACGATCTTCTCCATGTACCTTCCCATGAGCCGTATCATAAAAGCCAATCAACTTCGCTCTATGCCGCCCAGATTGCCGCCATAACGAACTATCTGAAGCTCTCAACCGAGGACCAATGGTCCAAAAGAAGAGTGCGCAGGCTACCAAGAGAAAAAAGAGCCAACTATCTGAGAGAAATTGCGAGCCAAGATCATGATTTTATTTTTAAAATATTAGACAAGGATCGCTTGGGCTATTCAGTTGTAATAGATGAAAAAGACGCAAGCATCTTTTATCGAAGAAGCAATAGCGGGAACATAGTGATTATGGGCAAGTGGGTTCGCGCAGAATATGCAAACGCGTGGAGAGAATACGATTTTACTTCGGGAAAGCTTGAGCAGATCGCAAGCGGAGAATTTTCATCAAGCATGCATCCGCTCATTTCATGGAGTGTTGATCATGGAAACAGAAAAAGATCATATGACACAACTGCTTCTTATATCCGCTCCGATCAGAATGCTTTGCTTGGGTTGATAGCAGTTTGTTACATTTC
>CAZFPU010000234.1:0-2745 GCA_964521145.1 uncultured Methanosarcinales archaeon
CGCAGCCCTGGGGTGAATACCCTAATAAGTTGGCTTTTAGTGTGTCATTAATGACCATAAAAGGTATAAAATACAAGGGAACTATCAAAAGAGCCGTTCAAACAATTCAGCGCAGCTTTAGCGGTTCGATCCAAAGGAGAAAATATGACTCATCCACTCGTTGACCAATTCCGCTTTACCCGCAGCGAATGGCTGCGCGGACTTGAAGGTATGACCGAAGAAAACGGCGCACGTCACTTTGGACAAATGAACTGCATCGGCTGGATTGTCGGTCATCTGGCCTGGCACGAACAACGCACGTTTTTGCAGCGTCCTCAAAATATCATCCTGTTCCCAAAATTGAATGAAGTGTTTGCGTTCGGCGCGCCGATGAGTACACCGTCATTCAACGAAATGTTGGAAACGTGGCAGACAGTAACCAAAGCCTCTGAGTCCTATCTCGATTCGCTGACAACGGAAATCCTGCTCACGGATTTGCTGCTCGACGGCAAAGCGGTGGGACAAACACGCGGCTCTGCTTTGCGCCGTATCACCTATCACTACTGGTTCCACACGGGTGAAATTTTAGCCATCCGCCAGATGATCGGTGGAAAAGACCTGCCCGAGTATGTGGGAAACATCGAAAGTGAAGCGCCATATCGCCCGGAATGATCTGATAAAACCACACGCATGGAAATCACCCAAACCCTCTACATCACCAACCCAAAAGATTGGCGAGACTGGCTTAAGAAGAATTACAAAACCGAAAAGGAAATCTGGCTGGTCTATCCCAAAAAAGTGACAGGCAAGCCGCGCATCGAATATAACGACGCGGTGGAGGAAGCCCTGTGCTTCGGCTGGATAGACAGCATCGTCAAGAAACTGGATGAAGATAGCACTGCCCAGCGCTTCTCACCGCGCAAGCTGAAAGCCAAATACTCACAAGCAAACATCGAGCGGCTGCGCGCTTTGGTCATAGAGAAAAAAGTAATCAAGGAAGTGGCTGAAACTTTGGTTGATTTGCTGAATGAAAAATTTGAATTCCCACCCGATATTTTGAAAGCGATAAAAGCCAGTAAGGAAGCCTGGAAGAACTTCCAGAAGTTTTCAGATTCCTACAAGCGGATTCGAATCGCCTTCATTGACGGAGCGCGAAAAAGACCCGACGAGTTCAAGAAGCGACTGCGGCATTTTATTGAAATGACCGAGAAGAATAAGATGTTTGGCTTCGGGGGAATTGATAAGCTTTTTTAACATCTGAAGGAAACTCATAAAACACTTGGTATTATTTTTACTAACAATTTTTAAAAAGTGCAATATGGAGGATCACATGACTGATAAGATGACAATAGTTGAAAGTTTCAAGTTGTATGAGGATGGCAAGCACCGCAGATACGGTCTTCTCTTTTCAGTAAATGGCGGGGCTTTGGCCATCGCAAAACTTTTTGCTGATGAGAAAGCTGCCGCCTTTTTAGGGAATTTGACCATCAGTCAATTGGCAATTGGGATGATCCTTTTCACCATCGTAATGGCCGTGGATATATTTATGTTTGGCGAGAAAATGCGAGTCACTTATATACCTGGGGTATTTGGCTGGCAGGGAAAATTGGTGTTGATATTGATCGGCCTTCTTATTTGCGCTGGATGGTTTCTGGTTATCTAATTTTTCCAATAAAGTGACATCCCTGTCAACCCTTGGGTAAGGCGGGAAGTTCCGCGCCAAAGTCCATGCCAAGGGGATAATAAAACTGTCCGTGCGTTGATGGAGTGCACGGACAGTTTTATTATTTGTCTTTTTTATCGTCCCTTCCTTTTTTACGTTTTTTGCCATCCTCATCGTGAGCCATCATATCAATGGCAATCGCCACAGCCAGAATGAGGATGTCATTTTGCCCGGGGTCGATCTCCACACCGTAGGTATCTGTCAGGCGGAACCATTTCTTCGAGATTTCAGCGACCTTCTCCCGTCCAGCTTTGATCGAATATTCGTGGTCAAGGATATTGCCCTGCACATCAAGGTCGGGTCCGTCCTTAACCTTCACATCCCACTTGTCGCGGAAGGGAGCGATGAGCGCCTTCTTGATCGTGGCAATATCTTTCCCGTCTGCATCTTCAACAACCATCGTATCCTTAATGGTCAGCAGGCGTTCCTGAATTTGAGCAAGTTTCTTGCCATTCATATCTTCCAAAACAAGCGTCTTGCGGATGCGCAGCACTTTACCATCCACTTTGAAGACTCTTTGGCCTTCTTCATTTTCGATCCAAAAATCATCTCCAATGGAGACCAGGTTCTGACGGATTTTGTAACGAGTTGTCATGGGGATTCCTTTTTTGAGTTGGATAATATTTTCTCCACCAGTATAATCCATTGAAACTGACAAGCAAGTGTGTCGCATATCATCCCCGAATGGGGCCAGACCGACAGGAGAATCTTCTTAATGAGATAAATCTACTCGCAGAGATTCATCCCATTAAGTCAGGTGCGATATCATGCCCATAGGGTACGCACCCTCCTTATTGAGGGCCGCCTGGTGAGGTCGGCAGACCAGCTTACAAGTCAATAAAGAGCGCATCACATCCAAAGCGTGATGCGCTCTTTTTGCTTTGACTATCCTCCATGCAATTTCTGGAGGAACTCGAACAAGTCAAAATAATTGACCAGGATATGCATTGTTCCCAGCAGTGCCAAAATAACCACAACCCAAACTACTACTTTTACGATCTTCTTTTTTGTATCAATTTTTTGTGCCATTTTCAATACTCCTT
>CAZFPU010000235.1:0-2692 GCA_964521145.1 uncultured Methanosarcinales archaeon
AGAAGTTTTTCCCTTTCTGGATTTTGTTTGAAACTGAATTGTGAGACGGCTTCGTGTGTTGATACTAGTTCTTCAAGAATTGCTTTCTTGAAATCGTCGCCATTTCTAACCCTGAGAGCTGGCCTTCTTCCATCGGAGTATTTCTCTTTCATCGCTTGCAGGATATCGTACTCACCAAGAATCACTGTCTCTGTTCTCGCATAATTGGTGGTCCTAATGGACTCCATTGTGGCTATCAGGCCATTTTGTATGTTGCTATCAAAATTTTGTTTTGAGGATTTGCCACTGTTTGCTTCGTCTAATAGCTGGTCGCGATGCTTATTGGCAGGTGCTCCAAAATAGAGAGCCATCGCCCGAAGGACTGTATCTGACCCATAAAGTTTGAAGACCATATCTCTTTCTACTTCACCAAAAGAAAAACGCTCCAAAGTCGCGTTAGTACGAGGAACACGATGAGTTGGCAATTCGCTGGGATGCGCTGTCGCAGGTAGATGCGGTCTGTAAGGTTGCTGATACATTGTACATATATGAATTTAAGGGAAAAAGAGGATGCCTGTTTTTAAATTTTTCTTACAAATCAATAACAATCTCAAAATCAATCTCAGATTTAGGATCCAGTTTCTCAAATTCAATAATTTGCGCGCCAGTGGTTGCTTGTAGATCACCTCTTAGTGCCTCAAACTGATCAACACGTATCTTCCCTTTCGCCAAAATCCTCTGCAACGGATCCTTCATGGACTTATTTGCTTCCGATTTAGCCTTTCTAGCCCTCTGCAAAATCTCAATGAAGAAATCGCCTGCTTTCTCGGAATCCAGATCAACTAAATCCAATTTTGGCCAGGCTGCATTGTGAATGCTTTTTTTCCCCTCTATTTCTTTGAAATAATGAGAATATAGCTCTTCGGTAATGAATGGAGTTATGGGAGCCATTAATTTTAAGACCGTATTCAGAGCAGTATAAACGCCAAATTGTGCCGATCGCTGTGCCCCCTCTCCGCGTTTATCCGGATTGTAGATCCTATCTTTGATGAGTTCTAGGTAATTATCGCAGAAAACCTGGAAGAAAAACTTCTCGGTCTCTAATTTTGCATGTGAATATTCATATTTGTCGAATGATTCAGTTGCAAACACAGTAAGCTTGCTCAGTTTAGTAAGCATCCATGCATCCATGAGTTCTAATGTTTTTGGAGCCTTCCCATCAAATTTTTCCAGATGCATATATGAAAATTTCGAAGCGTTCCATATCTTTGTGGTGAACTTGATTCCCGTCTTCAGATCTTTTTCCTGGAATGGAAGGTCATCGCCAAGGCGAGAGCCAGCAGCCCAGAATCGAAGCGCGTCCGCGCTGTATTTGCCTATCATCTCCTTTGGATCGACAACATTGCCTTTGCTCTTGCTCATCTTCTTGCCGTGCGGATCGAGCGCCCAGCCAGAGATCATGGTATTGTGCCATGGAATAGAATCGTGATGGAAATAGCTCTTGACTAGCGTATTGAAAAGCCAGAAGGTGATGATATCGTGCGCCTGCGGCCTAAGGTCCATCGGGTGCAGTTTCTTTCTCAATTCCTTATCTTCAAATAGTTCTATCGCTATGTCAGGAGTGAGCGATGAAGTTGCCCACGTATCCAAAACATCTTTTTCAGCAATGATATCTTGAACAGTATGCCCTGCAGGTAAGTGCTTAGGAATATCAGTCAATGGATCGATTGGCAATTGGCTTTCATCGGGCAAGATGACTTCTTTTGTCTTCTTTGAATACCAAACGGGGATCGCAACGCCAAAATGCCGCTGTCTTGAAATGTTCCAATCCCATTTTAAGCCTAAGATCCAGTTCTCATACCTGTTTCGCATGTGTTCAGGATACCACTTCATCTTCTTGCCATAGGCTAAAAACTCATCCTTAAGATCGAGATATCTGATGAACCATTGATCGGTCGCAACGTATTCGATATCAGTCCCGCAGCGCTCATGCACATTCACCATGTGTTCAATTGGCTCTTTGAAGATGAGGAAGTTCTCTTTTTGCAGATCTTCCAAGACAGCTTTTCTTGCATCAGGAGAGGTCATACCCTGATATCTTCCTGATTTTTCGTTGTATCTGCCATCGGGTCCCATCACATGGATTGGCTCAACGCCCGGATGCCTTGTCAGCCATTCGACGCAATCAAAACCCCCATAAGTGCAATAATAGACAATGCCCGTTCCAAATTCAGTAAGCGTGACCTCATCATGGCTTATTCTGACTTTATTTCCGCAAATGGGGATTTCAACTTCCCTTCCAATTAATTCTTTTCCTTGCAATTCTCGAATGAGAGTAAAATTGATCTTATGCTTGGCAAAAGGTATCTGCGATTCCTTGCTCGTGATCCATTTCTCCCCTTCGACATCAATTTCAACATAGGTTCCATCCTGCTTAATGCTCATCCCAACGCAGCCATACAATACTTCAGGCCGTGTCGTCGCATAGACCAGATACCCATCTTCGCTCTTTGCCTTGATGTAGTTCATGCTTGATTGGCTTTTCTTATCTTCCATCTCAACTTGAGCTATCGCAGTCTGGCATTGCGGGCAGAAAATAACCGGAGCGTATTTTCGATAGATCCTTCCTTTTTTGTAGAGATCGATAAAAGATCGCTGGGAAATCCTTTGGCAATGTTCGTTGATTGTAGTATAAAATAAGGTATAATCGGCG
>CAZFPU010000236.1:0-2584 GCA_964521145.1 uncultured Methanosarcinales archaeon
AGAATGCATAGTCTTCATTCCCGGCATAATATCTTCACCTTGGAATATCCTCTTCCCTTCCTTATAACAGCTGATCAGGTGCCTTCGTGCATCATTCACCGTCCATGTCACTTCCTTGTTCATGAGGACAATCGCCATCGATGGTGCAAACTCATTCTCAAAAGTCTTGATGGTCATGCCCTCTTCCAGAGGGATATTTGCTGGCAAAGGCTCTATCTCACCAACTCTTAGCTGAGGAATAGATTCTCCTAAATTCCCCTGTTCCGGACTTCCTCCCAATATGTCCTGATCCGAAGGCTGACCGTCAGATGGCGAAGGGAGCTCTGCTTGAGAGCCGCTGGTATCCTGCTGGTTAAGGCTGCACCCTGTAAAAACAACTAAAAGGACAGCCCCCAGAAATGCAAAACGGAAATGCATACTCCGATTTTTGTAAAAGAACTATTTAAATGTATCTAAAATTTGTATGTGCATAGCTAATTCTTAGTGTTTTTTTCTAAATTGGAAAACCAAAATAGAAAGATTAATATACTTGTGGTGGTTACATTGTAACTACAATGAAAAAAACAATTACCCTTGAAATGGAGGGTTATGAAGTTGTAGAAAAAATAGCTGTTAAAGGAGGCAACAGCTCAAGAATCTATGTTCCAAAAAAATGGGAAGGCAAAAAAGTAAGAGCTGTGCTTATCGAATAGGATTAAGTACGGGCTATGGAGATAAATCAAGAGAAGAAATTCTAGACGAATTAATTGATAAAATTATTGAGATAGACCAGCTGAAGAAAAAACTTCGCAAGTATGAGAATCCCCATACTCCTCCAAGCAAAGATGAGAGACAATCAAGAACTAATTTTGTTTCTGTAACTGGTTTGCCAGTCGGCAAAAAGACTGGCTACAAAGGGGCTACAAGAGAAAGGAAAAAACCAACTGACTTTATCAACTGCTTTGATGATATTTGCTCACGATGTAGCAAACATAACGCACCAAAAGAAATCAAAGAAAAAATATACGAAGAGATTCCTGATCCTCAACCCATCAAAGTCATAAAAGCACAATGGGGAGTTTATGCTTGTACCTGCGGTAATCAATGGGAATCAAGACCACAAGAAGTTCCTGACAAAGGCATATTTGGAAAGAATATGCAATCCCAGATAACTCTACTTCGTTTCGACGATAGGCTGCCCCTGAGAAAAACAATTGCTGCGATAGGACGGCAATATAAAACAACACTGACTTCAAAGGCAGTCTATGATGTTACCAAAAGAGTTGCTGACAAAGCAACTCCTGTATATGAAAACATCAAGAGAAATATACGCAGAGCAACGCACCTGCATATTGACGAAACTAAAATAAAAATACAAGGCAAAACGCATTGGCTTTGGATTTTTCGCTCTCGTAATAATATTTTCTTTGTTATTCGACAAGAAAGAAACAGGAACGTTCTTGATGAAATTCTTGGCTATCATTACAAGGGCATAATCATATGCGATGGCCTTTCTGCATATGAAGAGTATACCAAATATCTGCAACGCTGCTGGGCGCATATTTTGAGAGAGACAAAAGAGATGGCAGAAAAGTATGATGATGCTAAGCCAATGCACCAATGGATGAAAGACTTGTTCGCTATGGTAAAATCAGCACGTGTAAAAGACCCACCTAAAAAAAGGCAAAAGCTCTACGATAAATGCATACAGGAGATGAAATGGCTGATTGAAAAATTCTCGTCGTATAAGCATCTGGCTAAAGTTGTGACAACCATAAAGAATGGCTTAGAGTTTTGGTTTACAAGAATACTCCATCCTCAAATTGAGCCAACAAACAATAATGGTGAAAGGTCGTTACGTGAAATTGTTATCATCAAAAAGATAATCGGCACATTACGAAATCAAGACGGAGCAGATATTTTGGCCAAGATGATGACTCTAATCTCCACATGGAGATTAAATGGGCTAAACCCATTTCATTCTTTGCGAGCCATAATTTAAGCTATGCACATACGGTCAAAACAGCCAAATCTTCAGAATTCCTCTTCTTAGGCAAACGTTAAAATCAGCTATAACTCTTCCCGAGTAATCGTGTTTACCTTATCGAAATCCTTATCAAATGAGATAATCGTAGAGATAGTATTCCTTTTCATCACTTCAATGTGCATTTTATCGTTGATTGAAAGTTGAACATTGCTTTTGATGGCATTAAAAAAATCTCCTATCGAGACATCATACACTGCCATATTTGCAAGTAATTCCCTGAAGAATTCAAAAAGATTCCCAATGCCTTTCTTTTGCAATTTGCGGTATGCTTCGGCAAGCGCCAGGACCGAAGTTGCATGCGTTTCTTTATTGAGGGCACCCATGAGATTTTCAGCGGCCGGATCAGACCAGCTGCCGATAATAACATTAGCATCCACAAACTTAGTCATAGAAGTCATCGTTGATCGCTTCTTCCCTTGTGAAGTGAATCTTTTTCCTTTTCATTTCTGCACCTATAGCCATCCAAGCCTCCTTAAGAGGCTTTGCATTAAGAGATTCGATAATAATCCTGCCGTTTTTCATCTCCATAATGACACTATTGCCAGGAGTGATGCCTAA
>CAZFPU010000237.1:0-2567 GCA_964521145.1 uncultured Methanosarcinales archaeon
GCGATTTATCGCGAAGGAAAATCCTTCACCTCGAAAACCTTATCTAAACGTTACCTATCGCCTCAAAGGCCTTGTTTCGACCACTATTGGGGAAACTCCGTTCTATACCAATGTCTCAAATCCATTCTATGTAGATCTTGAAAAGGACCAATGCAGAAACATCGTATGGTATGTGAATGCGACTGGCAATCTTGGCAATTACATCTTCTTTGCCTATGGCAACAAGACCTCGAATGGAAGCATAAATAACCAGACAAGCCTGGTGAATGTCCAAATTATCTAATTATTATCGCGTTCCATAAAATTTTTCTATAGGATTGGCAAAGGATCGAAAGGTACCAATAAGCGGAAAACCGATCAACTATACCCCTCCAATTTACTGGCGCAAAAGAAAAAAAGAGTGGAAAACATTAATGGAGCCAAAGCAGCGGAGTTTTATTGACATTGGCCTGCTTTCTAGGTTTTACAATGACTCCCTTTTCACAAACCTTAAAAAGCGATTTCTTATTCGGAACGCATGAAGATGAATAAACTGTTATTATTCCTGGGATTGCTGCTCATAATTCCAATTGCCCAGGCGCAAAGCGGGCATATGCCCTTGCTTGCAGTATCTGATACTGATGAAGGCAGGGTTGGCGGAGTCGCAAACCTATTTCTTGAGATCAAGCCAGGCACAGGAAGAGTCTTTCTAGAGACATTCCCACTGACGAGAATAGACACCCAGATATCGACGAGATTTGCAAAGGAGATAGCATGCAGCCACGCGGAAGTCGATTGCAACCAGTATGATTTCTTCTACACCATAACGGCAGATTCAGCAATAATCGCAGGACCTTCCGCGGGAGCCGCAATTACAGTACTTACCTTCTCGCTCATAACCAACACAAAGATCGATGAGAAGACAGTAATAACAGGAACGATCAATTCAGGAGGCCTTATTGGACCAGTTGGCGGCATAAAAGAAAAGGTAGAGGCGGCAAGTAAGAATGGCTTCAAGAAAGTGCTTATTCCATCAGTAGAGTCAGATCTTGAGACGAATGGAACCAATGAAAGCCTTGATGCGAAGCAGCTTGAAAAGTTATACAAGATAAAAGTGGTGCAGGTTCCTGCCCTTGATGAAGCGTTATTTGAATTTACCGGAAAAGAATTCAAGGATTACACGAAGCAGCTTGAGATAAATCAAAACTACAAGGATACGATGCGAGAGCTTGCGGTGCAATTATGCTCGCGAAGCAGCAGCCTGCAAAAAGACACCCAATTCCTTACCCCATCTGACAATGTGACCAGCAGTTCTCTTACCAACGCAAAAAACCTCACGAAAAAAGGCAAGGAAGCATTTGATGCGCAGCGCTATTACTCGGCCGCAAGCTATTGTTTTGGATCGAATGTCGAGTATAATTTTGTCATGCTTTCGAGCGCAGATCTAAGCGATAAGCAGATCCTCTCAAAGATCCTTGATCTTCGCGAGCAGATAAAAGAGTTTGATCGGGTCACTGAAAGCGAGAAGATACAGACGATAACCGATCTTGAGGCATACATGGTGGTAAAAGAGCGCCTTATTGAAGCATCTGATTTCCTAGACAAAGTATCGGAAGGCCCAATCGATTCGCAGGAATCTCTAAGAAACATTGCATATGCAACGGAGCGGGTCAATTCGGCGCATTCATGGTCGCAGTTCATACAGAACAAAGGCAAGCAGTTCGATCTCAATGAGAAGGTCATCAAGGCCGCGTGCATGAAAAAGATCAATGAGGTAGAAGAGCGCCTGCAGTATGTGCAGATGTATGTTCCCCAGGAAATGGAAGCCACCAGAAAGGAGCTCAAATACGCATACGATGACCTTCAGAAAAGGAACTATGAATTATGCCTCTTTCGGGCAAGCAAGGCAAAAGCCAATGTGGACACGATACTAAGTGTTTTTGGCATCACCTTAAGCAAAGTCGATCAGGTGATCGCCCAAAAATACATGGTAGTGCAAAGAAATCTCATCGATGAGACCCAAAAGGGGATCTTTCCAATCCTTGGCTATAGCTACTATGAATACGCTGACTCGCTCAGAGAAACCGATCCATTCTCCTCTTTGCTTTATTTAGGATATGCCCTTGAATTAAGCGACCTAGACATCTATTTCGATGATACCGGCAGCAAGATAGATACGAAGAGCAAGTTTGATGATTACATCGATGCGAATAAAATCATTATATTTGCTCTGGGCCTGGTTATAGGGCTTGTTGTCGCAAGCGTGCTTCCTTTTGTTCGAAAGAGGAAAGAGAGCAATGTGCAAACTGTGAAACCAGTGCCAAAGAAAGGAAAACCAGTGAAAAAGACAAACCAGAATATTTCTAAAAAATAAATTTTTTGTATGATTATTTAGTGTGTTCAATTTATAAAAAGATCACACCACAAAGGCGGGCACCATCATCAGGTCGAAATATCTTATATTCCATAGCGAAGGTGTTGCGGGGGTTGTCCCTTACGGGGCAGCCACCTTATTAATTGCGACAGCGAATATGTCAGGACTTTGTCCTGAGCATGCTCGGAATAGCGATTCCGACATTTCGAAGATG
>CAZFPU010000238.1:0-2553 GCA_964521145.1 uncultured Methanosarcinales archaeon
AAAAAGTACTACATGAGCTACTCTCCAATGTTAGTTATTGGGTTCAGGCCATTGCGACAAACTACCACCCAATGAGCTGTGTATGTTTTTTTATTGAACGACCTAAAGGTCGGGGGAATTAAACCCGGGAAAATATTAAAAAGGCGGTGAGACGGATTTTCTGAGGAAATCCTGCTCGCCACCCAGTGAGATGCGAAGGAAATCAAAGATTTCCGGCGTGCCAAAATGCCGCGCATTTTTAGCACATGCTAGCATGAAATTACACATACAATCGCACGTTGAATCTCTGCATGCTAGCAACTCATGGGGGCAACCCCGGCTCGCCACACGCCAACGGAAAATGGTACAAGTGCACTAAGATATTAAAAAAATAGAAGCCGGCCACATTGGGCCGGCCTAGATGTCTTCGCTTTTAAATCAAAATATTGCCACACATACCGTTTTGGAACTATCAAAGAAAAGATTATATAACCCAAAAAGAGCAAAAGACAATGCAGTTTCCCATCAACCTACACCTTGGTCCGATCCTTATCCCTTCTCATTTGGTTTTTGAACTTCTAGCTTTTTATGTAGGTCTCAAATATCATTTTCATCTTAGAGACAAGACCAAGGACAAATATTCTGGGCAGGATAGGATATATTTGCTTATTGGCGCTGCGCTTGGTGGCTTTTTGGGTTCTCACGTGCTTGCAATGCTTGAGCATCTTCATCTCTTTGCACAAAACCCACTGGTTGCTTTGATAAGTGGAAAGACCATTGTTGGAGGGCTGCTAGGAGGACTCATTGGAGTCGAAACTGCAAAAAAGATTTTAAAAAGAAAGGAATCATCTGGCGATTTAGTAGTCTTTCCCCTGATCGTTGGCATCGGAATTGGAAGAATTGGTTGCCTTCTTACGGGCGTGAGCGATGGAACTGTTGGGAGTCCAACATCATTCCCCTTGGCTTTTGATCAAGGTGATGGGATCCCTAGGCACCCGGCAGCGCTCTATGAGATCTTGTTCTTGATATCTTTATTTTTTGCATTAAAAGAACTTCAAAAAAAAGTGAAGTTAGAGTCAGGGAATCTTTTCAAGTTATTCCTGTCTAGCTACCTGCTCTTTCGTTTCTCCATAGAATTTATTAAGCCAGTTGAACCCTTGATTCTAGGCATATCTGCCATACAGATTGCCTCTCTCGCAGGTCTTTGCTATTATGCAGCCGATCATTTGAGAAACAAAAAGGTGAAGGAACATCAATAGACCATATACCTATTACGATTTTACGTTAAGCCTCTGCCATGAATGCCTGCGCAGGGTCGAAGCTAAAGTGATCTTTCAAGATGATAACGTCTATTTTCTAAAAAGATGCCCAGAACATGGAATGCAAAAAGTACTGATTGCAACTGATGTTGAATATTACAAACGCATCAGAAATTACATGAAGCAAAGCGAGATGCCTAGGAAATTCAACACAAAAGTGGAGTATGGCTGCCCTTATGATTGCGGTCTATGCACCGATCATGAGCAGCATTCATGCCTTACCGTTGTTGAGATAACAGATAGATGCAATCTGCAATGCCCAACTTGCTATGCGATGTCTTCCCCAACCTATGGAGGCCATAGAAGCCTAGAAGAAGTTGAGCGCATGCTTGATATCATCGTTGCAAATGAGGGTGAACCTGATGTAGTGCAGATAAGCGGTGGCGAGCCGACAATCCATCCGCAATTCTTTGAGATTTTGGATATTGCCAAGAAAAAACCAATAAAACATATCATGGTAAACACCAATGGGATCAGGATAGCAACCGAGGAAGGATTCGCAGAGAAGCTTGCTACCTACACACCTAGATTTGAATTATATCTGCAATGGGATTCTTTTGAGGAAAAAGCCTTGCGCACGATACGCGGAGCTGATCTTCGAAAAATAAGAGAAAAAGCGCTTGAGAAATTAAATAATCTTAATCTATCGACCAATCTGGTCGTGACCTTGCAAAAGGGAGTGAATACTGATGAAATTGGAAAGATCATTGATTTTGCACTAAAGCAACAGTGTGTGAGGGGTGTCACCTTCCAGCCAACGCAAATAGCGGGAAGAGTTGAGAATTTCAACCCAGAAACTGATAGGATAACGATGACCGAGGTGCGATCGGAGATATTGAAGCAGACTGACATCTTCAAGCCAGAAGATCTCCTGCCTGTGCCCTGCAACCCCGATGCCTTGGTCATGGCCTACGCGGTAAAAATGAATGGAAAAGTGTATCCGGTGACACGCTATTTCAATCCCGATGAACTTTTGGATTCATCAAAAAATACAATTCTATTTGAGCAGGATAAAGAACTCACTGCTAAGGCCATAAAGCTATTTAGCACCGCAAACTCTCCTGAAAGCGCCGCCTCATTTCTTAATGAGATGCTTTGCTGCCTTCCAAAGATAGTTGCGCCGCATCTGAATTATGATAATGTGTTTCGCGTCATCATAATGCGCTTTATCGATGCATATGATTTTGATGTTCGAGCTATCAAAAAATCTTGCGTGCATATCGTCCATAAGGATGGAAGGATAATCCCTTTTGAG
>CAZFPU010000239.1:0-2524 GCA_964521145.1 uncultured Methanosarcinales archaeon
ATATACGGCTGAGCTCTGACTCTTGCATTAGCTAGAGCTACTTTCGAACTCGCAACATAGGGCCTTGCAGCCCTGCTTGCACTTTTCGCTGCCCATCGTAGTCTTTTTCCCAAAGCCATATTTCCCCCATCATTTTCCTATATTCCCCAGTATATAAATCTTTCTATTTTTACTATTCTAAAGTAGTGATATTTTCACCCAACCAATCAGAAACATTTAAATAGAATTATCAAGCAAGAATACTAATTTTCAAGAGGTGCTCTATGAATACAAAAGCATTCGTTTCAGTGCATGCAGGATCGTTCCTCGTTGTAGGCTTAATCGTCGGCATGGCGCTCATGTACTTTTTAGTGTTAAAAGGCATTATTCCAATGAAGGTTCCAATCAAACCATGAATAGAAAAGGAATCGTCACAAGCCCCTCAGATCTCATGAAAGGACTTGTCGTGGGACTGATACTTGGCCTTGTGTTGGCGTTCTTGCTCTTCAAGGGCATCATTCCTAATCCATTCTTTAAAAAATGAATAGACGAGGAGCTTTTGTCAATATCGCGGGAATCATCTTCATCCTATTTGGCATTTCCTTATTCATTCTGGCTGCAAATATCAAATTGCCCCTGGATCTTAAGAAAGCCGAGCTTCTTTTCAAATACGGTGCGTCAGTTGGCAGCATCATCGGCGGGGCCTTCATGCTGCTAAGAAAGCAGTCAGCGGGAGCAGCGCATACACCAACAAAGCATATTCCCCAGTTCGCAAAGATAAAGTAAGTTTTTGCTTCTGATTTTTTGTTACAGTATTACGGTTTTTGTTGAATATAAATAGCGAGGCCGTAGCGTTATGAACGAGAGCGAAGGCCTCGCACTAAATATTGCCGAAGGCGCACTGATGTTTTATCACTGCTTTTAGACTTCTTAGGCATTAATATGTGTGCTGTGTTTAGCATCTTCGAAATATTCAGTGTCTCAATCAAAGAGGTGGCTGTCCCGTAGGGGGCGTCCCCCGCAACACCTTCGCTATCGGATATAAGATATTTCGACCTGAGGATGCTAAACACCTCAATTTCTGCGCAAAAACCCCTCTTTTTAAACCATAAGCTTTTTAAATAACTGCCTTCTTCTAGGAATCATGAAAGCACTCATTGCCAGCTTTAGACGGGGAAGAAAGACCCAGACCATGAACCAGCTTATCTTGTACATAGATTCTATCACTTCAAAAGAAAAAGCTGCATCTCTGGTTGGAAAGCAGGTTACTTGGAAAAGCCCTGCTGGAAAAGAGATCAAAGGAACAGTTTCCTCGCCGCATGGCAACAAGGGAGCAGTACGAGCGCTTTTTGAGCGCGGAATGCCCGGACAGAGCATCGGCAATAGTGTAGAAATAAACTGATTTTCTCGATTTTATACAGGCTCGTGATTAATGGTGGGCAGTATTTATTTTTCATTTTGTCTATTGATCAAAAAAAAGCCCATTGGGTCAGTACTATTGGACAAAACCCAATACGGTGTATCAAACCAATGAAAAATATTTTCAATCACTGGCTTTTTCTCTCAGAAATGAACGGAAATTAACGGCCACTCTAGTTAACAGCTCAAAATTGTTATAAATAGAGACTTATTCGCCTTCTTCATGAAAGAATCAATGCTTCTTATCATTTCTCTGATAACTTCGGTGATCGGCCTTATCGCATTATTCTTCATTTCAATTAGTATTGGAACACCTTCACTTTCTTTAGATGAGATATCCGCGCAAACGGAAGAGGAGATGGTGACAGTACAAGGCGAGATCAAAAAAATAACCGACGCGGATTCAGTCACCCTACTTATAGTTGAGCAGCCAACGCAGAGAACAGCAGTCCTTTTCAAGCCAAAGGGTTCCAAAACAAATCTTGAGGAAGGGATGAGAGTCGAACTTCTTGGCAAAGTGGATATGTATGAAGGAAAGCCCGAATTGATCGTGCATAAGGCAAGGATTATTGATTAAACCAATAGGCCAGTCGAGAGTTATCATAAATCGCGAGGCCGTAGTGCAATGGGGTCTAGAAGCGAAGGCCGTGAGTTACACGAGCTTGCGAGTGTACTGGCTTTATCACTAAATATTGCCCAAGGTGAAATGACTTTTTGGGTGGTCTAAGTTGATACTAGAATCAATACATTTCTATCCAAACACAAAAAATATCATTGAATAAGCCTATACCCAAGAAAGATCCCAATAAAAAAAAGCAAGATGCATAAGACGCTGAGGCTTATCTTCTGAATCTTCTCTTTATGAAAATAAATATCCTGCGTCGCTTCCTGGATCTTCTCTTTTTCAAGATCGATGTGCTTTTCTATGCTCGTGATCCTATCTCGAATCAATGAAGCGCTCTTTGGCTGCTTTCTTGTCTTGATTAATTTTGATGCGAGGTATGAATCCTCAACGACTTCCTGAACCCACGTCGCGAAATCATTCTTCTCTTTGGTGACGTGATGCAAAAAAACATTCTCTTCCATGTGAGATATCGCCTGCGCAAGCTCATGCAAATTCCTAAGG
>CAZFPU010000240.1:0-2490 GCA_964521145.1 uncultured Methanosarcinales archaeon
CTATGAAGATGAAGATATCATTTTTATCAATAAACCGGCAGGGATGGTGATTCACCCCGCCCCCGGGCATATGACAGGGACCTTAGTGAATGCCCTTCTCTTTCATTGCCGAGATCTCAAGGGCATTGGACACGAATTGCGCCCAGGCATTGTGCATCGACTTGACATGGGCACGACGGGAATCATGATTGCGGCAAAAGGACAGAAGGCCCATGAACAATTATGCATAGATTTTTCTAAGCACAATATTGAACGATGCTATGAGGCCCTTATTCCGACCGCACATGAGATCCCGCCGGCCGGAACGCTCGAAGGTCCTATCGGACGACATCCCCAAAATCGCCTAAAAATGGCCATCACTCAGCAAGGTAGGCCTGCGAAAACCCACTACAAAGTTATGCATAATTTTGGGAAACTCACCCAGATTGAACTTCGCCTTGAAACAGGTCGCACACATCAAATTCGAGTCCACCTGGCGTCACTGCTTCACACTCCTGTTTTGAACGATTCGCTCTATGGCAATCCGGATGAACATCGGCGTCGAATGGGGACTGCCATAAGCATCATTCTAGAGACATATGCCCACCCGCTCTTGCATGCTAAAATTTTGGGCATTCAACATCCCATTTCAAAAAAAATGTTACGTTTTGAAGTACCGGCGCCCAAAATTTTTCAAGATATTCTTGCAGAGGCAAGAAAACTTAGCGCAGAATAAAGGGCCATGACGGATTCTGTGACAGACAATATATGCCCAATCATACAAGAGCGCACACCCTACGGTGTCTTCGAGGTATATACCACTACGGCGGGAATTTCCCAGCATTCATTCCTAGAAGTCACACAAGTGCACAGTGGCGAGGTCATCCACTGTCTCCCGTCATATACCTCACAAGAAATATCAGCTTTGCGGGCCGACGGAATGGTTTATTTTCAGCAAGATTTCTCAGTTGCAAGACCAAATCTTCTGATTAAAACGGCGGACTGTTTGCCTTTGTTTTTAGGTTCTAAACTTGGCTGGGCAATGCTGCATGCTGGATGGCGTGGTTTGCAGCAAAAGATTCTTCAACACGACCTCATCAAGAAATTGCGGCCTGACTATGTTTTTATTGGGCCACATATATGCCAGAACTGCTATCAGGTTGGTCCAGAATTTCAAGAACATTTTCCCAGGAGTCCGGGTCTGCAAATGAAAAATGCACATTGGTACCTCGACCTGCAAGCAGAGGCCAGCTTACAGATCCACAAAATGTTTGCTACAATCCAAATAGAGCATTCCAATCTATGTACTTATTGTGACAAGCGACTTCATAGCTATCGTCGGGGCAATGCTAAGCAACGGAACTATAATATTTTTAGACCAAATATTTAAATGCTAAAGAAGAGGAAAAACGATGGAAAACAAAAGATCAATTTTTCAAAGCGGTAATACCAACACCCACCTCGCCCTTGTCCTGCTCAGCTTTGGGATCATCGCAACCACCATCTATCTCACCAAACACTATTTTGATGCCCAATACCCAACTGGCTTAGGCGGAGGTAGCCTGTGCGATCTAAGTGGCTTTTTCAATTGTGATCCTGCCACTAATTCGAAGATGAGCAATCTTTTCGGCGTACCTATCGGGGTTTTTGGTTTGTTGATTGGCGTTTTTCTTTTATCGAATTACCTTTTTAGAAGCGTCTTAGTCGAGGGAAGCCTATATTTTACGTTGGTACTCAACGCCATCGGATGTATTGCGTTGGCCATTTACTCGCTCGTTGCACTTGGTTCCCTGTGCCCCTTTTGTACCGCCTATTATCTTTTGTCATTTCTCACCCTTGCCCTGTTCCATTTCAAAAGTGATTATAAGTCACCTTCCATCAAAATTCTCATTCTGTTTGGACTTGTCCAACTCATTGTAGGTGGTGGACTGCATTTTTACGATCAAAGCAAAAAAAAGGAACAACTTTTAATTGCTGATTCTCTGATCAAAGATTTTGATAGCTATGCTAATTTAGGCAATCCAAAAACCCCTTCTCCTCATCGCATCACGAGTGCTTCGACAAATTTCGAAGACTCTCCTTTGCGCCTTTCTATCTTTAGTGACTTCCAATGCCCAGCGTGTAAGGCCCTATCGGATGCATTGACGGCACTTGCTCGGAAGTACAAAGGACAAATTAATATTCAATACTTTTTCTACCCATTAGATTCAAGTTGTAACTCTAAGATGACTCATGCTGTTCATGCTTTTGCTTGCGAAGCGGCGTATCTGGCTTCTTGTTCGGGCGAGCGTTTTCCAGAAGTCCATGATCGAATCTTTGCAAATCAAGAAGACATCAACTCGGGATGGCTGAAGCGCTATGCTGCAGATTTAGGTGTGGTAGATTGCTTTGGCAACGCAGAAACGCGCAAAAAAGTGGTCGACCTCATTGATATTGGCAATTCATTTAATGTTCAATCAACACCGACACTCCTTCTCAATGGCGTGAAAATTGAAGGTGTTCTTCCCCTTA
>CAZFPU010000241.1:0-2487 GCA_964521145.1 uncultured Methanosarcinales archaeon
GCAAAAGCAAAAAAGACCCCTCCAAGGGCAAGGATTGCAACAGCCATGATGGCAGTGATCGGAAGAAGAAGATGTGATTCAGCGAAATGAGAAGGCATGCCGCTCTTAGCAAACATCTGCGATCGTGGATTTAGGGCTGTTGGCCGCACTTGCAGGGATTCAAAGGCTTTGGCAAGCTCATTTTGGCTGTATCCTCGCGCGACAAGCTGGCCCCATACTACTTGGGAAGATACGCCTCTTCTCAATTCATTTTGAATCCACGCGATTAATCTTTGGTCCATGCAGCTCCTTTGGAGCGATTCAACTATTTTAGTATTTAAATTAAGAGGTCTCAATTGTTTTTATTTTAGTTTGTTGGTAGACTTCTCAAAAAAATTAATAAAATAAATGCGGAGGACAGGATTCGAACCTGCGTAAGCACTAAGCTACTGGGTCCTAAGCCCAGCCCGTTTGGCCGCTCCGGCACCTCCGCGTATAGTCATACTGGACTTATGTTTCATTTAAAAATTTACCTATAGCCAATTCAATTTTTTTGGGAAAAATCTAGAAAAAATTTGGTGAAAATACGGGGGAAGGCAGCATGCCATCAGGGATTGCGAACGAATTGCTGAGTGCCACTGTATCACAACAAAGTATAAAAGCGCAGGAAAAGTTCCGCGGCTATGAAGCAGCGACTAATTCGTCTTCTAAAAGACCTTGGAGTTGGGATCCTCATTGCCCTTGTGTATTTCATATCGGCAAAGATAGGCCTGCAATTTGCCTTCTTTGATCCGAGCGCAACACCGGTTTGGCCTCCAACAGGCATCGCAATTGCCGCCCTGATACTTTTTGGCTATCGGTTCTGGCCAGCAGTATTCATTGGTGCGTTTTTTGCCAATGCCGATATAAGTTCGCCCATCAGCGCGCTAGGCATCGGTATTGGAAATGTGTTGGAAGCCTTTTTTGGAGCATACCTGACCAATAAATTCGCCAATGGAAAGCAGGCATTTGATACTACTTTTGGCATCTTAAAATTCGTATTTTTTGTAGCGATCCTGAGCACTACGATAAGCGCAAGCATCGGCGTAAGTTCTTTGCTCTTGACAGGATCTACCAATGCCAGTACTGCCCTTGATGTATGGCTTACCTGGTGGTTAGGCGATGCTGTAGGCGCATTACTCATAACGCCGCTCATAATCCTTCTTTGGAAAAAAGAGCGGAAATTGAGCATGAAAGAGATCGGAGAATTCATTGTCCTTATCGCAGTCCTTCTATTGTTTGGGTCTGTTGTTTTTGGAGGGCTTCTTCCAGGAGATGCAAACAATTTCCCTCTGCAATTTATCATCCTTCCTATACTCATCTGGGTTGCATTCCGTTTTAGGCAAAAAGAGACGGCCATTGTAAGTGTAATTCTTGCTAGCGTTACGTTGGTTGGGACGCTTAACCAGTATGGCCCCTTTGCCATAGGATCAAAGAACATCTCCTTGCTTTTGGCACAGGGATACGTTGGTATTTTTGGGACGACAAGCCTTGTGATCGCGGCTTTGGTTGCGCAGCTAAGAAAAGCACAGCAAAGCGCCCTGCATTCCCTGCAGGAAAAAGAGACCTTGCTAAAAGAGATCCATCACCGGGTAAAAAACAACATGCAGATAATCCAAAGCCTGCTCAGTTTGCAGTCGCAAAAGCTAAGGAGCAAGAAAATGCTTGCTCCCTTCAAGGAAAGCCAGAGAAGAATTAGGAGCATGGCACTCGTGCATCAGAATCTGTATGAATCAGAGAAGATATCTGAGGTCAGGTTCGACCAATACATGAAAAATCTTGTCGAGATGCTCTTTGAATCCTTTGGGACCAATAAGAAGAAAATAGAGGTATCGATCAAGTCTCTAGTGACCATGGACATGGATTCAGCTGTTGCCTGCGGCCTAATTATCAATGAGCTTATAACCAATTCCTTGAAATATGCATTTCCCAAAGGAGAAGGAAAGATAAACATCAAGTGCTTTTCGAGGGGAAAAAACATGATCTTGATTGTCGAGGACAATGGGGTTGGAATGCCCTCAAAATTTGATTGGCAGAATTCCCAATCATTGGGGCTTAGGCTTGTTCGCATGCTCTCAGATCAATTGCATGGAAGCGTATCTCTTCATAGGAACAAAGGAACTAGATTTACCATCACGTTCCCAAAAAAGATCCAGGCTTAGCACTATTATTCTAAGAAGGGGGGGCCCGTATTTCGCTTTTTTTAATATTTCCTTGGATTTAATTCCCCGACCTTTAGGTCGTTCAATAAAAAATGGTATACCGTTTCATTGGGTGGTGATTCGCTGCAATGGTCTGAACCCAATAACTAACATTGGAGAGCAGCTCATGTAGTACTTTTTTAAGTGTCGGAATTCCACCATCTCTTAGGGTGGTGGTTTACCGCGAACAAACAACAAGTGGAATTCCGAGCATGCTCAAGAACCACCTAATGTAAAATCACCGTATCATGCCACCAGTGTTTCATTG
>CAZFPU010000242.1:0-2472 GCA_964521145.1 uncultured Methanosarcinales archaeon
TTAAGTTTGAGTGCGCCCTCTAACGCAATGGGATAGTTGTACTTTCTGCCGATATAAAGAAAATTGCGATACGCTTGATATTTTTCTGCGAGCTTTTTGATCTGTTCCTTGTTCTCGAGAATTTTTTTGGCAAGCTTGGGAAGATTCAAAAGTCCTCTGCCAATTTTCTGGCCAGTGATCAGCGGTAGTTCGCGCTGTCTGCCTAAGAACAAGGTGAGCAATGCTAGCGTAGTTACTTGAGATGTAAATGCTTTGGTCGAAGCAACCCCGATTTCCGGGCCTGCGTGGTTGTAGATGCCCGCATCAATTTCTCTTGCGATGGAAGAACCCACGACATTCACAATACCTATAGTGAGCCCTCCTTTTCTCTTTATTTCCTTGAGAGCAGCTAATGTGTCTGCGGTTTCTCCAGATTGAGAGATGAACACAAAGGCTCCAGCAGGGCTAATTACTGGTTTCCGATAGCGAAATTCAGAAGCAATATCTACATCAGTGGGAATGCCGGTATATTCCTCAAGCATGTATTCTCCTGCGACTCCCGCATAGTACGATGTGCCGCATCCAATGATTTGTATATGGCTAATGTTCCGTAATCTCTTTTCTATTGATTCTAGCCCCCCAAGTTTTGCTGTGCCTTCCTTTAAGAATATCCTTCCGCGCAAAGCATTTTCGATTGCCTCTGGTTGTTCCATGATCTCCTTGAGCATGAAATGCGGGTAGCCTCCTTTTTGCGAGTCCTCGAGATTCCAATTGATTTCGCTCACTGGTTTTGAGATGCGATTGCGGTGGATATCGCGAATCGAGAGTTTATCGGGGGTTAAAATAGCCATATCTCCATCATCTAGATAGATCACTTTTTTGGTGAGGGTTATTACCGCAGAGGGATCAGAAGCTGCTATGTACTCATGTTTGCCGAGACCAATAAGCAAAGGAGCAGAATTTCGAACCACAATGAGTTTTTCTGGATCTTCTTTGGCAATAATAACGAGCGCAAAAGATCCTTTCAAAAGAGTGATCGCTTTTCGAACCGCACTTTCGAGATTTCCTTTAAAAAATTTCTCGATAAGATGTGGTACCACCTCTGTGTCAGTTTCAGAACGAAATGCATGGCCTTCTCCGATAAGTTTTTCTTTGAGCTGCCGGTAGTTCTCGATGATCCCGTTATGGGCCACCCAGATATTATTTTTGCAGTCTGCGTGGGGATGGCAGTTTTGTTCGGTAACACCTCCATGGGTAGCCCATCTGGTGTAGAATATGAATGGGCTGCCTTTGATTTTTACGCCAGACAACTTGTGTTCTAAATTCTGGATTTTGCCCACTGCCTTTATCGAAAAAATCTCCTTCTTTTGAGGTTCATAGACAGCCACACCAGCAGAGTCATAGCCTCGATACTCAAGGCGTTTTAATGCTTCCAGACCAATGTGTATGTTCTTGTTGTCACCAATATATCCGACAATGCCGCACATAAATCCTCTTATAGCATACTTTTTATAATTGTACAGCGCATGATGATGTTTTCTTTTTGTCGAATTCCCTCGTTGCGATACGATTTTTCTCCAATGAGGACTTGTCTATATGACGAGGGGCTACTGCCCTATAATTGCTATAGCAATTATAGGGCAGTAAAGACAAAGAAAAGATTTGAGAAATTGTTCTGTAGAGTTAAGTTATCGAGGTACTGTTGTTTGGGTACAAACGGAGGGTTCTTAGAGGGAATAGTGACTTCTTGATGTTTTGATGAGTCGATCTTCGAGGAGCGCAGCGATGATCTGCTTTGGGGTATAGAGAGAGTTGTTTCTTTTGAGTTCTTTTTGGAGCAAGGTTGTAAGAGCTCTGCGCGATATTTTGTTTTGAGGATGGGCAAGAATGAATTTTATTGCTTTGGTGCGGAAAGAGCGGAAGGAGCCTTCAAACCTGCTTTGCTTATGGTAATGGCGGCTACGCTTGTTGATGCTTTTGTCTTTGAGCACAGTGGCGCCGTAGTCGAAAAGCGCGTAGTGCCATTCTCGAGTGCTTGCGCATGAGTACTTCGAATTTATGCATATGCATAAATTCGAAGTAGCTTTTTGAGCGACCTTGAGGATTTTTTTATCTGGCACATTTTTGGATTTAGGAAAGAAAAAATGGAGATACACTCTGCGGATGTTGGTGTCGAGAAAAGCTTCTTTGCTGCCGAACGCGAAGCAGGCAAGCGCGCGAGCAGTGTAGGGACCAATACCAGGAAGAGTTTCTAAAATTTTTGGCTTTTTTGGAAATACGCGTACTATGGATTTTCTTTGCGCTTTACCCCAAGCTGCGCTTGGGGCCCTACGCGTCCGCAGAAAATCCATAGTACGCTTCTTCTCCAAAATTATTTTTGCCGTTTCTTTAAGATAAAGCGCACGGCGCCAGTACCCAAGTCCTGCCCAGATTTTTAGGAGTTTTTTGTCTGATGCTTTGGCGACAGTTTCGAGCGTAGGAAATACTTTTAAA
>CAZFPU010000243.1:0-2466 GCA_964521145.1 uncultured Methanosarcinales archaeon
TCGCCTAAAGTGCCAGCTGATTTTTCAGCTGAGGGACAACCCCCGCAACACACTCGCTTCTACTATCGCAAGGCTCGACCTTATGATGCTAAACGCCTTACATTTTCTTTTGTTCGTACTTTACTTTACAAATATAAAAAAAGATCCCCCAATCAAAACCTTTAAAAGAGCTTTGCGGTTCATCAACTATTTCGGGGCGTACATGGAAAAAAAGGATGATGATGTCATTTCTATCGATTTTAGCAAGATAACAGGCTTTTTTAAGAAAGAAAAAAGTCAAACAGAGGCAAAGCCAGCAACTGAAACCAGTACCAAAACCCAAGAAGCCAGCACGAAAGAAAAAGATGAGGCAAGTGCCCAACAACCCAAAGAAACTAGCGCAAACTCCCAATCAACAGAATCACAAAAATCAGATCCACTAAAAAAAGAGATGAAAGAAGAGAAAAAAAGCGAATCTAGGGAGCCTGCAAAAAAAGATGAAGGCAAGGATGATGAGATTGCAATCGATTTTTCCAAGATGAAGGGATGGTTCAAATCTGGGCCAAAAGAAGCTTCGAAGAAAAATGAGGCTAAATCCAGCAAATCCGATGATGAGATCACTATCGATTTCTCGAAAGTAAAAAATATGTTTGGAAAAAAGGATAGTACAAAAGATGATGATTCGGATATCGATCTTGACCTGGCCAAATTCAGGGGCTTTTTTTCCAAATACGGGATGTTCTTTATCCTGCTCATTCCTATTTTTCTTGCGATATTCCTTCGGGTGCAGCCTGCCTATCTTCCTATAACTGATGAGTGGGCCCAAAACGCCGTCTCTAATGGCATTCGAAACCAGATAAGCGCGCAGATAAACCAGCAGTATCCTAATCTTCCCCAGGAAAATAAGGATGTTCTCATAGAAAATGAATTTCAGCGGCTACTTGGAGAACAGCGAGGCCCTTTTGATGAACAAGTGAAAGCGACATCTGCTGCATTCAAGGAGCGGCTGCAGGATGATTCGGGTCAGAGCTATCTAATCGGGATCGATCCGGAATATTGGCTCCAGCATGCGCGAAATATAGTCAAGAATGGACATCCAGGCGATGAACTACGAAATGGAGTGCCATATGATACCCATATGTTCGCTCCAGTGGGAAGATTGGTCCCCCAAGACATGCTGCATTCATACATGATAGCCTATGCCTACAAATTCCTTCGAATCTTTAATAGCGATATCAGCCTGCTTACCGTCACCTTTTTCATGCCAGTATTCCTTTGCGCCCTAGCGGTAATCCCTGCATTCTTTATTGGAAGAAAGCTTTCAGGCAATTTCGCTGGATTTGTCGCCGCTACTATCATTGCGATACATCCATCATTCTTGACAAGAACGGTAGGTGGATTTGCTGATACTGATCCATTTGCCGTATTTTTTCCGCTCCTCATAACATGGTTTGCCATCGAAGCTCTCGATGCAGCCTCCACAAGATCCGCAATTATATTGAGCGTGCTTGCTGGCTTATCCACTGGAATCTTTAGCTTTGGATGGACCGGATGGTGGTACATCTTTGATTTCCTGCTTGGAGTGAGCGTCATCTATCTTGTGTATTATATCTGGGTACATCGAGATGAAATGAAGAATGGCCTTCCTACATTCATAAAGCAAAAAGCGATACTAAACACCATTATCTTTGTCCCTTTGTTTTTGATAACTGCCGGCATTTCAGTGACGTATTTTTATGATTTCAATAATTTCGCTGGATTTGCGACCAACCCAATAGGATTCTCCAAATTAAAGGAAGTGGGCATAACAAAGATCTGGCCAAATGTCTATACGACGGTTGCCGAGCAAAATCCTGCATCGTTAAATAGTGTCATCGACCAAGTCGGCTTAGGTAAATTCTACCTGCTGGTCATTGCGCTTATTGGAATCTCGCTTACCTTGCGATTCCCCGATTCAAGAAAATGGATCTTTGTGAGCATTGCCGCAGCGTGGTATCTTGGCGTCTTCCTAATAAAAGTAAGCAGCCTAAACACGTTTTTGATACTTATATCGATGCCAATTGTAATAGCTGTTCTCTATGCATTTTACAAGGCAGATCCTGACACTGATATCAAATACGCTCTGCTACTCATGATCTGGTTTTTGGCGACTACCTATGCAAGCACCAAAGGCATTCGATTCATCATGATCTTAGTTCCGGTCTTCGCGCTTGGACTTGGCGTTGCTTTGGGAGAGCTCTACAAGTATCTTAAAGAATCCATTGCGAAATATCTACATATTAACAAAACAGTGGCTCTCATACTCAGTCTGTTTTTTGTTTTATTGATTCTAGGGAGTGTTCCTGTTCCTAAAATATTATGCGAAGGAGAAAAAAAGCTGCCTGGTACCCAAAATTGGTGTAATGCCTATAACATTGCAACCAATGAGATCCCAAGCTTTGATGATGGGTGGTTCAACGCGCTCGATAAGATACGAAGAGAGTCGCA
>CAZFPU010000244.1:0-2464 GCA_964521145.1 uncultured Methanosarcinales archaeon
CTCTTTTACTCCCTGCATTTCTTTTTCAAGCTGCTCCCTATATTCCTTGAGCATCTCTACCTTTTCTTCCTTGGTAATGAAGTTTCTTGCGCTGCCGCAACATCCGTAACCCATAGTATTCACCTCATATCGGTTATGCGATATTGGTAATGCAGCAAATATATAAATATATCGGTTTACCGATATTCAGTTGGGAGATAGTATCAAGGAATATACAAAATCCAAGCGCAAGCATATATAGAGTCAAAAAAATGGCTACGAACGGGGATTGAAATGAATCAGGCTAGCCTATCGTTATGATTTTCTTCCTGATTGCTCGCTCAAGAGCACTTTCGCAGGTGCCAACAACGTCTCTACTCCTATGCACCAAATCCAGAACTTGTTGCGAGATTTTCTTTCTCATCTTTTCATATTGTCGATTGTAAATAGTGACAGAATCATTGAGCATGCCAAGAGACCAAGTGCGCAAATTATCATGGAATATGAAATCCTCTTCTCGAAAACGCGAGGCAGATCCATTGGATTTTGTTTCAAAGAATGCATCAATTGCCTTATCAAGCTCTCCTTCAGCGTTAAAAACATAGTCTGCAAGGCACAGTAATGAAGTGTACATTGGTGTTTTGGCCCTTAAATCTTTGAATGGGTTAATGTTATTGGCGGCCAAACCTGCAACCCATTGTAAAATGAAGTAGTGGGAATTGGGGATTTCCTCCTGGCCGTTGAATCGGGTAATCTGATTACGCGATAAAATAGGGGCTGTTCTCTCAGATCCAAACACCTGATCCTTTGCCCAGGATAGCGTGTCTCTAAAATCATCCTTTCTTGCGCCCTCTTTCATTCCATATAACGCGGATTCCATGTTCATAGATTTAGCAACGATAGTGTTTCCATGATTGCTGTGATATTGTATCCCACGATAAATATGCGCTTCTTGGCTTGCGGCTCGCATTGCAAGCGCAAAAAGCATGGTATCGATTGGATTTCCAAATTTGTTTTCGAGCCAGGGAAAACGGCCTTGCTCTGCATAGGTGCTTGCCGCTGATAGAAAATTAATGGATGTCAATACTTGTGTGTTGGCCGTTGCATCGTCATGCTCTTTGATGCTTTCAAAAGTGACAGTATGTTTTGGTGATAGTTTTCCATAAAAACCAGTTACTTGCGCAACAACTTCTGATGGCGTTTCATAGCTAGGGCCTTTATGTCTAATAATGGCAAAATTTTGCGCTTCTGGAATTGAAAGGCGTGGATTGCACATGGTATGTAGCGGCGCATAGTGCAAGCCGCACGATGGATTTTTTGAAAAATAATCATCAATAGTCTTGGCTTCATCACTTTTTCTGCTGGTTTGTGTAGAGATAATAGTGCCTGCTTTGCAGTGCGGCAATACCTTCTCTAGAGTCTTTTGGACTTGGTCTGTTGGGACGCAAAGAAGGACGTAGTGTGCGTCGCCGACAATAGTTGAAAAGTTGCTATCAGCAGGAACATATCGAAATTTGGTGCCGCGCAAGGTATCTTTGAGCTGTTCATGGAGCACATATGGATCAAAATAGGTTAATCTGACTTGGTCTCTTCGATACGCTTTTTGCAGGGCAGATCCTGTATATGTTCCCAAATTACCCGCACCGATGATCGTGATATTTATTGGCATGAAGCGAGGAAGTCTGCACGGTTTTTTAAATATTATTATTTTTACTACTAGAAAATGACTCTGGTCATATTGCCCCGACCAAAACCTAAAAGAGAAATGCCGCGTTTTATAAACAAATTATATATAGTAGCAATATCTTATTTCCGATATGAAGAAATGCTGCGACATGCGAGGATTCTTGACATTCCTTGTACTCAGGCTCATATCAAAAAAGCCGATGTCTGGCGAGGAACTTCGAACTGAGCTCGAAAAGAGAAAAGGTCATCGACCAAGCCCTGGCACCATCTATCCGGTCCTAAAGTCGCTAAGCGAGGGGAAATTGATCGAAGAGATCGAAGGTCCTGGCAAGGAAAAAAAATATAAGATAACCAAATCAGGCAAGGATGAATTGAAAATAGCAACAAACAAATTTCTCTCCTTATTCTGCGACATGCGTGAAGATTTCGAGCGGGCAAAATGAGAGCTGGATTCTGGACCCAAGTTCGCGGCATCATCGGCAAGGCTGATGTTATCTTATTCATTTTGGATGCACGTTTTCCAAACATCACTAGGGTCACCAATCTTGAGCAGTTTGCAAAGAAAAGCGGAAAGAAGGTCATTTTGGTCGTAAATAAGGTAGATCTGCTCTCTAAGGAGACCTTCAAAAAAGTCGAGCATGAGTACAAGAACCAGAGCAGCATCCTGCTTTCGACAAAAGATAGGACCCATATCGATGGTCTGATAAGAAAAATCCACGAGGTTTCCAAAAAAGACAGGATAAAAGTTGCCATCATTGGCTATCCAAATACGGGCAAAAGCTCGCTCATAAATGTGCTT
>CAZFPU010000245.1:0-2462 GCA_964521145.1 uncultured Methanosarcinales archaeon
CCACGAGAACGAGGGCTATTTCAGAATCTCATATGATGAAAAAATAGGGATTTCTCAATATCACAACCACTGGACTTTTGTGCGTGAAATTTATAAGCAAGTAAGGCCTCTTAGATCCTCATGGATGCAAACAATGCGTTGGTGGTATTCCAAGGCAAGAATATCAGAAGAATCTGGCACAATAACGAATGGTACTTCTCAGTCGTGGATGTGGTAGCCGCCTTAGTTGATAGCCCTACACCCAGGCAGTATTGGGGCAAAGTAAAGGATCGGGAATTTGACCAACTTGAGTTGTCCCCAATTTGGGTACATCTGAAATTAAAATCAGCAGATGGCAAACAGTATGAGACTGATTGTGCAAATACCAAATCGATGTTTCGCATCATTCAATCAATCCCTTCAAAGAAAGCAGAGCCATTCAAGCTCTGGCTTGCCCAAGTTGGATACGAACGGGTGCAGGAAATTGAAAATCCAGAGCTTGCACAGAAAAGAATGAAGGAGATCTACAAGGCAAAAGGCTATTCTGAGGACTGGATAGAAAAGAGAGTGCGTGGCATTGCAATACGAGCGGAATTAACAGATGAATGGGGAAAAAGAGGCGCAAAGGAAGATAGTGAATACGCAATCTTAACAAATGAGATCAGTAAAGCAACCTTCGGAAAAACCGTCGAGCAATACAAGAAAACCAAGAATCTAAAAAAAGAAAACGTAAGAGACCACATGAACGATCTCGAGCTCATTTTCAATATGCTTGGAGAACGGGTCACCACTGAAATAACAAGATCCAAAGATGCGAAGGGCTTTGGCAATCTGCGAGGGGCAGCAAGACAAGGGGGAAGTGTTGCAGGAAATGCAAGAAAAGACGCGGAAAACAGAATCGGAAGATCAATAATTTCGCAAGAAAACTATCTCAAAGAACCAGAAAAAGAAAAGAGAAAAAAACTGCCGAAACTATGAGTATGCAAATGCAGACGTTGAAGCGTACGCTAAAATCGTATCCTTGAAGCCAAACTCCAAATGAGATAAGTTCAATACAATGCGACTCGACACCCTAACCAAACTTCAAAAAACATTTGAAGAGTATGCTAAGGAAGCTGATGGCGTAGAATTCTGGTTTGCGAGGGACTTACAAAAGCTTCTTGGCTACGATAAATGGGATAACTTCCTCAATGCGATTGAAAAGGCAAAAGCTGCGTGCAAAAATTCAGGGCATGATGCACAAGACCATTTTCCCGATGTCAAGAAAATGGTCGACATCGGATCCGATGCAAGGAGGGAAATCGAGGACATCATGCTTACCCGGTACGCATGTTATCTCATTGCTCAGAATGGGGATCCAAGAAAAGAAGAGATCGCATTTGCCCAGAGTTATTTTGCGGTGCAGACAAGAAAGCAGGAGCTCATAGAACAAAGGATCGCCCTTATCGAGCGCCTGAGCGCCAGGCAGAAGCTTGCTGCCTCAGAGACAGAATTATCGAAGCTCATCTATGAGCGCGGCGTAGATGATGATGGATTTGCACGGATACGTAGCAAAGGCGACCAGGTACTTTTTGGAGGCAAAACCACTGCGCAAATGAAGAGCAGACTAGGCGTTCCCAAAAGCAAACCTCTTGCCGATTTTCTCCCTACACTGACAATTACTGCAAAAAATCTTGCAACCGAAATAACCAATTTCAACGTCAAAAAAGATGAGTTGAAAGGGGAAGATGGCATAACAAGAGAGCATATGCGCAACAATGCTGATGTCCGAGGACTACTCAAAAAAAGAGGGATAAGACCAGAAGAGCTACCAGCCGAGGAAGACATAAAAAAACTTGAAAGAAAGGTCAAGAAAGATGAAAAGAAGATAGCAGCTGTTTCAAAATATAAAAAAATATGAGAGCAAATAACTATTCAGATTACCCTTTTACCTTGCCAAGTTCACCTAGGGCAAAATAATCAGCGCTGTATTTCATTACAACAGTACGTACAGCCCCAAAAGAGAACGTCACGATATAGATCAAGGCAAACAAAGCTCCCAGAACAGCGAAATCAGCAGGTCCAAGCAGCCTACCCATAAGTAACTGATACACATAATTCAAAATATTCACAACAACAGAACCTAAGAATATAATTAACCCATGACCCAGTAGATTATCATCCTTGGATATGTCGGAATACCACCATCAGTGGTGGTTTACCGCGAGTAAACATCAAGTGGTATTCCGAGCATGCTCAAAAACCACACGCTTGTGGAACCACCGTATCATGCCATCGGTGTTTTCACGGTGGTTTTTGACAAATGCCTTTTTACAAATTGCCTAACCATGCTACCAACCTATTTGATTTTTTTGAATGTGACCAAAGGCCAAGCCAGGGCCAAAGTAGCGATCTTTTAATTAAAAAAATGTAATACTGGGAAAATGAATTACCTGGTTCATTGGGTACGTAGTTCTATTGGTACTACCCCAAATGATTCAATT
>CAZFPU010000246.1:0-2402 GCA_964521145.1 uncultured Methanosarcinales archaeon
GATTTGTTTGGAGTCAAAACCTCTCCTTTGAAATCGAATATCAAATCGTTGAGAGAAGCGTTCAAAGAGCTTGATGATAGGGTTTTGATCTATTCTGATATCCTACAGCGGATGGGGGTAGGGGTAGATCGCCTAAACGACAATGAAATCCTATCAATGTTTTCTGGCTATTCAAACGATATCGAAGGAATTGACACAAACTATGTTACACCGATGATGTGGCCCTCCAATGAAAACTGATTTATTCAGGATTTTCAAAAAAAGAGAAGCTGAGCGAATCCCCACCATACACAACTATTTTCAAATCAGGGAAATCAAAGATGATTTGGCTATAATGAACAACGGCTCATTGCATTCTATATTGGACATAGGCCAAATTCCTCGGACAAGTTCAATCAAACGCCTGGCAAAACTTGTAAATCTCTATCATGACATCCTACTTGACCTTGATTTTGATATCAAAATATGCATACGGCATGTCAACAACAATCTGGCCGAAAAATTCTCCATTTTATCTGAGCGATCGATATTCAACCTGAAAAAATCAGGCAAGTTCAGCCACATCAGGGAATTTCGTGAATTCATGGACTGGCTCGATGAATCAAAGATACCCACTACTGACACAACCAAGAAAATATATCTTCTTGTATCCTCATATTCCCAGTCAAACGATATCTCTTATGAGCAATTGAAAGTCCGACTATCAAACAAACTAAGCAATATTGTCAAAGAGATCAAGAAATTAGGGATATCCCAGATTGTCAGATTGGATTCAGCAAACCTTGAGAACTTGTTCAAATCGTATCTCGTGGACTCGATATATTTGGACAATGATTACGCATTGCCTGAACATTTGATTCATTTGTTCAAAATCCATAAGATGAAATCTACAACCCAGAAGCAAAAGATTTCCAATTCATCTCAAAGGAAATTGGAAGAAATCAAGAAGCATATCAAGATGAACAGTCCTGTTCACGAGGATGACTTAGCAGAATTTTATAAAAATCTCTCTGAGAAAGAGATGCTATCAATACAATCATTGCTTTCTATTGATGAAAATATACTCATTGCTGACCAGATTTACAAATATGTGGACGCAAATGAAATTACCCAATCTTCTGATAGCTTATTGGTTTCAGTCCATCAAAGCCAGGGCGTTGAGCATTTTCCCGATCACATGCGGATAGGGAATGCATACATGAGAGCCTATACCGTTACCGCGTATCCTGAAGAAGCGCCAAAAGGAAAATTCCTTCAAAACATATTCTTGGATAAGAACTCCATCGATGTTACTCTTGATATCAATGTCGAATCCAAACATAACGTGATATCGTATTACCGGAGAAAAATCAAAGAGATTGAATTGGAAATGCATGACCTAAATGAGAAAGGATATGTCAATGAAACCCTTGAGTCCAAAAAAAGGAACATCCAGAAGAAAATTGGGTATCTTGAGAAGGGGAAAATATTCAGGTTGTCGATATATTTTCTGATCAAGGGGACAAATCTTGACCAGCTTAACGCGATAGATCAAAAACTGCATACATTGACCAGGGCAAACAGGCTTTTTATCAAGCCCGTTGTGAACTTTCAGCAGCAGACCCTAAAAACAATTTGCCCCCTGGATGCGAACTTTCTGCTTCATGCCCAAAGAGAGGTGGTGACCACTTCTGAGCTGCTTGCCCAGGCCCTGCCCTTTGTCTAACCTATGAAACAATACCATGTGAATACGGAATCTGAACGAATCCTCATAAAGCTCATAAATGAAATCATAGAGAAAAAGCATCTCTATTCCAAGGATATTGACAATATCTGCTTTGGCCTTACCCCGAAAGAAAAGAAAGAGGTGCTCAAGCAGTTTTCTTCAAGAAAATTTGTGAAAAGAGCAGAAAGCATTTGGAAGTATGAGGATGTGTATTATGATACGATCTACGAGGAGAAAATCTTCAATTCTGTCATAAAGCCTGATTTTGTCAATATCAGCAAAAAGCACGCCCAGATCGGAAGCCATTACTTTGTGGGGCTTGCAACAGATTCCTTTCCCCCTGAAACCCATATCAATTGGCTCTATCAGCTTGCGGGAGAAAAAGGGAATGTCGATTTCAGCTTTCACATCGATCCCAACGACACCAATGAGCAGTTGCGCGATCTTAACAGGGAACTGCTAAACATCACCTATGATATCGCAGCATCTCCCAAGGAAGAGCCAGGGCTTGAGCAGAAAGCGAGTGAAGTTCGCCAGAAGATTAAGGAATTATCGGCAATGCAGTATAAATTATTCACAACAGACCTTTACTTCACTGCAAAGGGGACAACACCAGAAAGCGCAGACACAATGGCAAAATCAGTAAAATCCAACTTGGGAAGCGCGGCAATCAATGCGTCATTTTCGACAGGATACC
>CAZFPU010000247.1:0-2338 GCA_964521145.1 uncultured Methanosarcinales archaeon
ATGCATGCACGTGTCCCCAAGATCATGGGACATGCCAGGGCAAGCCAAAACTAAAGGCAGGGAGCAGGACCTATGATGCAAGTTATCTGCAGCAGTACTGCGAGAATGATATGTGCGTCATGGGAGTGCCAAAGGAACTTATTCGACCGGTCTCTCTAATCGACGAGAGAAACCTTGAATTTTTCACGCTCGAGACATCAGTTAGCTATAATGATCCTTTCGATGTAGACAAAGAAAGCTTCAAATTCAAGTTCAATGTGGTCGATGACCATAAGGACCTGGTATTCCCAATCAAGATAACAAAGATCCTCATTAAAGACATTGAGCAGATCGTGGGAGAGAAAGGCGGCGTGACGATTCTTGGGGGAGTAGGAGATAGTGTGATAGTTCCAGTACTCATAAATTATGATCTTGCCCAGTCAGAAGAGCAAAAGAGCCTTAATTTTGAGATCAATTACGAGTATACCAAGCGAATCAAGAAGAAAACGCTGCCCAATGGAACAATCGAGTATGATTTCGTCCTTGAGAGGAGCGACTACTCCAAAAAATTCAGCACCAAGATAGTCTTTGTGGAATCAAGCCAGGCAGTGGTCCCAAAAGCAAAGCCTTCGGATACGTGATTTTGCGTTTACAATCTGAATTTAGGAAAATATTTTTTTACCCAACGATTTTAGGTGTTTGGCATCATCAAGTCGAATTGGTTGGATTTTTGTAGAGAAAGTGTCGCGTGGGGTTGGGTCCTAGGGACGCGCAGCCTCATGAATGGTATAAAGAACACATTCGAAGATACTAAACGCCAAAAAATAACAGTGAGTTTAAAAGCTTAGGTTTACAAACTAAGAATAAAAACAGACAACCTGCAAATGAGACAAAGAAGAAAACCAAACAAAAAAGGAATGGAGATGTCTCTGAATTTCCTGGTCACCATAATAATAGCCCTTGCCATTTTCATGTTCGGCATCAGGTTCATCTATAATTTAGCGTCGAGTGCCAATGAGCTTGAAGGCATCTCGGTCGATCAGCTCGATAGCAGGATCGGATCGTTGCTTTGTGATAGCACCGATAGGGTCTGCATCGGCATAGATAAAAAAACCATCCAGAAAGGCAAGTTCGATGTGTTTGGGATCAAAGTGGTCAACATTCAAGATGCCAAGGATTTTGATGTGGTCATAACAAGGCCAACCCCTTCAGGATACACGGTGAATAAGCAGGACATCGTGACCGATGAACTCGACTGGAAACCAAGGCAGCGAACAATCCACTTGGAAAGAAACGAAGAGAAAGAAGTTGGCGTTGGAATTGAAGTGCCTAAAGACACAAAAGCAGGAACCTATATCTTTGATGTTCGCGTTGCTCCCTATAATACGCTCAACAAGCTCTATGTGGTTGTGCCCTAGGAATTGTCTGTGGGTATTGCCTGATTAATAGTAAAAACTCTACATCTGCATTGCCTTTGGATGCTTGGGTATTTTCTTAAAATGAGGATTCTCCAGTTTAAGCAAGTAACAAATAGTAAAATACAGCGGGCCAATTATAAAATAAGATATCTTCATCCAGGAGGGGGCATGCATGCAGTCGCAAAATCGGAAGGCCGCCGTATCCCATCGTGGCGATATTTCTGACATTGAATGCATGATAGGAGATGGTCTCAACAGAGATAAGAATTAACCAGGCCAATGCAGTGAACAAGAAGACCATTCGAAGATAGCCCTTTTCCTCAAAAATGTGCTCGAAGTGAGAGTAGATGAGATACACTGAAAACAAGCCAAAGGCCCATGCAAACACAGGGTATAGGTTTATGCCAAAGCACCGTGATAAAATCCTGATTGTAAGCATACTGGTCCTTTGCGGCAATCACCCATAGAAATGCAAGCAGGGAAGCAATAGCAAGATGCTGCAATAGAACGTTTCTTCGGGTCAGCACCAGATAGAGTATCAGGAGAAAATAGGAAACTATCAGCACGTAGTCTGGACTAAAAATCCCAATCAGCAGAAAGGTTAAGATACTTATGGTTTTGTCAGCCACAAGCAGTTGCTTTTTCCATCCATGGAACCGATAGGTCATTTCTTTCTTGCTACGCTCCTTTGGCATGGAAGCCTTAGGCATACAGCATATATAAGAATTTCCAAATTGGAGTGCTCCCATGAAAATTTTTTTTTGTTATAGAGTCAGCAATGGGAGGGGGAGTACCAGTGAGATAAAGACCAGGAGACTATTCGCATTTATTAACGGAAAAGAAAAAAAGCGGAAAATGTTTTCATGGAACCCAATTGGAGGAAAATTAGTTCCGGTGCAGATACTCTTTAAGAATTGCAGATCTTTGCGAATTTCTGAGGG
>CAZFPU010000248.1:0-2312 GCA_964521145.1 uncultured Methanosarcinales archaeon
GAAAAGCAGCGAATTATCTTTGAAGCCTTTCAACAAGCGGATGGAACTACCAGCCGTAAATACGGTGGAACCGGTCTAGGACTCTCTAATACCCGTGAATTGGCTCACTTGCTTGGTGGTGAAATCCGGCTGGAAAGCCAACCGGGTCAGGGCAGTACGTTTATTCTTTATATGCCTCAGAACTATATCTCTACGACCCAATCCGTTGTAGTAGAACACGATTATTCGATTCATGAACCGGCTGAGCCAGAGACCGAACCACTCATGACAGAAGATAGTGGGATCAACGATGACCGAAACCAAATTCGAGCCACTGATCGAATACTCTTGATCGTGGAAGATGATCTCTCTTTTGCCCACATTGTATTACAATTGGCAAGAGACAAAGGCTTCCGTGGTATTATCTGTCAACGAGGAGATAATGCGTTATTTTTGGCACGGAAGTACAAGCCTCATGCGGTGACTCTCGATATTCATCTGCCTTATCAAGATGGCTGGAAAGTCTTGGATCGCTTCAAGCACGATCCGCTACTCTATCATATCCCTATCTATGTCCTCTCCATTGAAAAGGAACCCCGACGGGCTTATGAATTGGGAGCTATTGATTGCTTAGTTAAACCTGTTAGCAAGGAGCAATTGGAGCAACTTTTTGATCATTTGCTTCATTTTCTAGAACGTACCCATAAAAAGCTGTTGATCGTAGCTAATAGCCCCCAAGAGCAAGAAACTCTCACTCAACTGATTGGCAATAGCGATGTATTGATTACGACAGTCAGCTCAGGAGATGAAGCCTTGTTAGAACTTCAAAAGCAGCAGTATGACTGCATGATCCTTGTCCCCGATTTGCCAGACATCTCTGCCTTTGAATTATTGGAGTTGCTCCCACAGGAATCCCAATCATCCCATTTGCCCATCTTAATGTATACCCATGCTGAGTTATCGAAGGAACAAGCCCTTCAAGTGAAGCAATTGCCTTCATCCTTCATTGTCAAAAACGCTCTGAACCAAGAACAATTGCTGGTACAAACCAGTCACTTCCTTCACCGTTCTGGAGAGCAGTTTCCCTTGACCAAACAAGAGATCCTGAAACGCAATACGACTAGCGATCCGTTGCTACTCAATAAAAAGATCTTAATTGTGGATGATGATATGCGGAATATTTTTGCCTTAACAAATGTCTTGGAATCCCAGCGAATACAAGTCATTTATGCTGAAAATGGTCATGATTCTCTCGCTCTTTTACAAAGAGAGCCTAATATTGATGCCATTCTGATGGATATCATGATGCCGGGTATGGATGGATATGAAACGATTCAGGCAATTCGACAAATGCCGCAATTGACTCACTTACCTATCTTAGCGATTACGGCTAAAGCAATGAAAGGAGATCGGGAAAAATGCTTGGAGGCTGGAGCGACGGATTATCTACCCAAACCGGTGGATACTGAGCAATTGTTATCGATGTTGCGGATCTATCTCATCCCATGAACGAAGTACAAAAGATTGAACTCCAACTTCTTTTGCAAGGCATTTGGCTTTACTATGGTCATGATTTTCGAGATTACCTTCCCAGCTATCTGGAAAATCAAATGACTCAACACCTCCAGAGAGAAAGCCTAAAGACCATTTCAGCACTACAGGAGCAGGTACTTCATGATCCAAAAGCTCTCGAACGTCTGGTGGCTATTTTCTCGACGTGTACTACGGGTTTCTTCCGGGATCCCGCTTTTTTTCGTAGCTTTAGAGAGAAAGTACTCCCCCTACTTCGATCTATTCCGACACTGCGCCTGTGGCAAGCAGGCTGTGCCACCGGTGAAGAAGTTTATTCTTTGGCGATTCTGTTACAAGAAGAAGGGTTGTATGAACGGTCTCTGATTTATGCAACCGATATTAGTGAAGCAGCCTTACAACAAGGTAAGATGGGGATCTATCCTTTGCCTCTCCTTCTCAATGAAGAACAGAATTATCGCAAAGCAGGAGGTCAGCATAAATTATCCGACTATTACACCATCCAAAACGATAAGGTAATTTTTAAGCCCAGTTTGCGATCCAGGGTTCTTTTTGCCCGGCACAATTTAGTCACGGATCAATCCTTCCAAGAGTTTCATATCGTTATTTGCCAAAATGTACTCATTTATTTCAATCAATCTTTACAGATACGGGTCCAAAAGCTATTTTATGAAAGCCTTGAATTCTTGAGTTATCTGGGGCTTGCTCATACTGAAACCGTTCAATTTACACCTTATGAATCTCGTTACCGCTCCTTGGATGCCGCCACCAAATGGTATCAAAAAGTAGCTTAATTTTCCACC
>CAZFPU010000249.1:0-2307 GCA_964521145.1 uncultured Methanosarcinales archaeon
TGCAGCAAAACATCGGGCTTGGCCATCTTGAGATCCTGCTCAAGGACTCATTTCTAGAGGAGATAGTTGTCAATAACAGCAAGGATCCGGTCTGGGTATATCATCGAAAGCACGGCTGGTTAAGAAGCAACGTCATCTTGCCAAGCGAAGATCGCATCAGGCATCTTTCCACGATCATTGGGCGAGATGTTGGAAAAGAAATCACATTGCTCAATCCCCTCATGGATGCGCATCTTAAGACAGGCGATCGGGTGAACGCGACCTTAAACCCAATATCTTCGAGGGGAAACACGATAACGATCCGTAAATTTTCAGCAAAGCCATGGACCGTGACAGATTTCATAAAATCAAACACCTTATCCTGTGAAGCCGCAGCGCTTTTGTGGATGGCGGTGCAAAATGAGCTTTCCCTTATCGTTTCTGGTGGAACGGCATCAGGAAAAACGTCAATGCTCAATGTCATAGCCAATTTTTTCCCTCCCAACCAGCGTATTCTTTCGATAGAGGACACAAGAGAGCTTGAGCTGCCCATGAATTTGCATTGGGTTCCCATGGAGACGAGGCTTGCAAATCCTGAAGGAAAAGGCGGGGTCTCGATGATCGATCTTATCGTGAACTCGCTTCGTATGCGTCCCGATCGCATCATCGTTGGAGAGATCAGAAGAAGAGAGGAAGCTGAAGTTCTATTTGAGGCGATGCATACGGGGCATAGCGTTTATGGGACTTTGCACGCAAACAACGTCTTTGAGACAATCAACCGGCTGACAAACCCGCCAATCGAGCTTCCCAAGCAGATCCTATCAGCGCTATCGCTTGTCGTCGTGCAGCATATCAACAGAAGATTGGGAAGAAGAAGGACGCTGCAGATAGGAGAGATCACGAGCCAAGGGGATGGCAGGGTCATAGTGCAGCGAAACGTAAGCACTGATGAGCTGCAGCAGCTCAATGAGCCAACCGCACTCTATGATACGCTCAATCTATACACTGGATTTTCAAAGCAGGAGATCAACAAGGATATCACCGATAAAGTAGGCATTCTCAAATGGATGGTGCAGCGAAATGTCGATGATATCAATAAAATAGGATTGATCATGGCGCGCTATTATCAGAAGAAGCCATTCCAGCATTTGGCTTGAGAGGATGTATTGAAACTGTTTCAATTAAATAATCACGGGCCGCCGCCATCATCAGGTCGAGCCTAGCGGTATCGAGGGCGAGTGTGTTGCGGGGGTTGTCCCTTACGGGGCAGCCACACCTTCTAAGCAACAATTGACAGGCGAGAAGATAGCGGCGGCCAAAAAGAAGGATAGTATAATCGCAAAAAAAAGCAAACATCAAACTCCAGAAACAAAGAATAAATTTCACTAAAAAATAATCAAAATCCACCATGAGTTCACTCATCACAAGAATCGTCAAGAGAATATCCTCGTTCTACCCCAATCTCAAATACAGCCTTCGCACTGCGCATACGCTGATGAGCCCTGAAAAGTTCGTGTACGCCCAGCTCAAGTTCGCCTTTCCCTTCTCGCTTGTGCTCACCTTCCTGTTTTTTTTCATCGCAACCAAAGCACGATTGCCATTGTACTACACGCCTATATTTTTTGTCGTTGCATTCTTTGTGCTCTTCAATTTCGGATTCTTGCAGCTGCGCGGAAAGATTGTCGCAAGGCAGCGTGAGATCGATAGGGAAGTGCTTTTTGCGGGGCAGTATCTGTTGATCAAACTCTATGGCGGGCAGCCGCTGCTCAACGCGCTGATCGCAAGCACCAAGAGCTATGGGGTGGCATCGCGCTACATTAAAGAAATTGTTGATGATATCGATACTGGAAGTCCGCTGGAAAAGGCGCTTGAGAACGCGATACGCTATTCACCTTCTGATAAGTTTCGCAAAATCCTCTTTAATCTAAACAATGCGTTGCGCTTGGGAATCGATGTGACAACGCCGCTTCGAAATGTCCTTGATGAGATCCGGGCAGAGCAGGAAATCGAGATCAAGCGATATGGAAAGACCCTGAATTCGCTTGTCATATTCTACATGCTTGCAGCGGTGGTAGTCCCTTCGATTGGCATGACCATCTTCATCGTGATAGCGAGCTTTGTCAACCTTGATTTGACCATCTTTCATTTCGTGGCGGTTTGTTTTTTCATCATAGTCATCGAACTGATATTCATAGGGCTCTTCAAGAGCATCAGGCCGACGGTGAATATTTAGGATGGCGGCATGTAAAAATATTTGGGAGTTGGTGCATGGCATCCTCAGGTCGAGCCTTGCGACAACAGAAGCGTGTGCGTTGCAGGGGGACGCCC
>CAZFPU010000250.1:0-2298 GCA_964521145.1 uncultured Methanosarcinales archaeon
TTATCAACAACCTGCTCAAATTTCAATGATACATTTGAGGTAACTGCTTATGGGACATACAATATCACGGTATTTATCCAAGACGAGATTGGTTTTGAAAATTCATCGACAACTCAGTTTACTACAAGCCAATCATCCCAAAGCGGCTCTGGCGGTTCTGGCGGTGGAGGGGGCGGAGGAGGTAGCGGTGGCTCTGGAGGAGGCGGTGGGGGAGGAGCACCTATTGGGCCTAATTATTCCAAATCCCAATACTTCTCTGAACTAGTTGCCAATAATGGAGTCACTGTCAATGTGGCTAATGAGAATATTGCAATAACCAAACTCAGATTCACCCCCGGATATGATGCCAAGGGGGTCTCTCTTACAATTCGCAATGCCCAGACAAAGCCAGGAGAGGTAATTGATGTCCCTTATGGGATTGTCTATCAGTGGCTGGAGATTGAGGTTGACAAGTCGGCACAAGACATTGCCATAAGCGCAGTTTTGGAATTCAATGTTCTGAATTCATGGATCAAGAAAAATGATGTCGATAAAAACACCATTCAAGTCTTGAGATATCATAATTCTTCTTTTGAAGGTTTGCCAACAGCGTATATCCTTTCGAATGGCTCGCATTCTTTCTATAATTCATTGAGTCCAGGATTCTCTTATTTTGTAATTATAGGAAATAAGACTATTGCACAATTAGTTATTGACCAAATAATTATCCCTGAAGAAGTTGCTGTTGTCGAAGAAACTCCATTTGTTGAGCAGCCATTGGAAATTTCCAATGAGATAAGGACCCCATCTATCTTTAGCCAATTCATCCAAGGAATAAAATTCAAGATACACTGGCCTTTATTTGGGCTTATTTTGGCAAGCGGGCTTCTGCTCAATTTCGGTGTCAGCGGAGGGGTATATGCGGTTAGGAAAGCAAAAGGAATTCATCTCTTTTCAGGATTAAGGAATAAGCCGAATGCTGTTCATGAGAAAATCAAGGTCAAACCTCATGAGAAAGAAATTGCGCACAAGCAAGGGAAGTTTACCCATGTGCTCAGATCAATTTTCAAAAGCGAAAAACCAATTCCAAAGGAGCATGGAACGCATTTCAAGGACGGCAAGGCATATCTCTTGACAGAAAAGGTTGCAAATTCTTCCTTTTACAAATTCACGGAATCAAGGCAAGGTATAGCGATAATAAGGGAAAACCCGTCAACGATAAGCAATAAAAAGCTGTCGGTATCATACCTCTGGCTTTCTCCTTCCAATGATGAGCATGCAATCAATCCAAGTGACATAGAAGAAGTGTATGGCAAATTATCTTCTTTCGCATCCGCGCATAAGAATGGCGTCATACTTCTTGAAGGAATTTCTCACCTTATCAGCGGAACGAGCTTTACGACAGTGATGCATACCCTTTCACTGCTCAAAGATGCAATTTCCAAGACCAATATTGTGATGCTCATTGGATATAATCCGGGATCTATGGAAAAAAGCCAAAGGACCAAGATAGAATCGGAATTTGAAATCATAAAACGAGGCGATGAAACATGAGTGAATTGACAATTGAGAAATTGCAAACAGGAATCAAGCAGCTGGATGATTCCCTTAAGGGCGGAATTCCGCAAAATCACATAATTTTGCTTTCAGGGACCGCAGGAACAATGAAGTCCTCGATTGCTTTCCAGATAGCGTATGCGAATTTGCTGAAAAATAAAAAGGCAATCTATATCAGTTTGGAGCAGAGCGCGACTTCCCTGATAACCCAGATGAGCCTTATGTCCTTTGATTTTTCCAAAGTCAGGGTTGACTCAAATAATCAAGGGATATTAAGCCTCATACAATCAAAAGAATCTTCTGATAAGAAAGGGCTTCTGACAATTCTTGACATTGGCTATGTGAGAGCGCAGCAGCTTGAAAAAGGAAAGGGAGAGTCCTTTAGCTGGCTTAAGGAAATCAAAGCCCTAATCAAGAAATATACCTCAAAAGGGATGGCCGATATTGTCATTCTCGATTCTTTGACTGCCCTATATCATATGGAAGATTTTGGGGATAAGCGCGTTAAGCTATTTCAGGTGTTTGAATACATCAAGAACCTCAAAACAACCTCTTTGATTATCAATGAGATGCAGCCAGGCGATGATCGGTATAGCAACTATGGCATGGAGTCCTATCTTGCTGATGGGGTTTTCCTGCTATCGCTCAAGAATAGGCATGACTACAAGATCAGGAAATTTTCAATTGAGAAGATGCGCTACATCGACCATGATATGAACAATTTTGTCCTGAAATTCAAGGACAGCAAGTTTAGCATCGCAA
>CAZFPU010000251.1:0-554 GCA_964521145.1 uncultured Methanosarcinales archaeon
TGTCTATCTCGATGAACTTATCATCTAGTTGTATGGTCGCCGTGAAATTATCGATATCATGGAGGATAGGGTTCATGAGCAGGCTTGAGACTTCGCTGTTCTTGAAAGGATATCTGAGGTATTTTGCCTCCTTGGTTAAGTAGATATAGTCCTGTTGGAAGCTTATCATACCATCAAAGCTCGAGAAATTTTGGCTTTTGTCTCTTCTGATGCATAATTTGAATTCAGGCGCTCCAGTGGGAATGTTGATTGCGAAATCCTTTTTTAGATTGTAGTGGTCATTGTACCAATAGGTTCCTTCCGGCTGGATAGTTACGCATGCGATCCCGAATTGGAGATCGAATTCTATGAGTGCTGTGTTGTTCACATCTACTCTCTCTGTGTAGTTTTGCTGGGAAAATATTAATGTGCCATTTGAGATCTTGTAAGTGGGTGGGACTAATTTTGTCATTAATAGGGATCCGCCTCTGCTTTCGAAGAATACGTTGTTGAAGATACAGTCGGTGATGTTGTATCTGGTGTCTAGATCGGTCGTTACTTCGATGGCGTCATCG
>CAZFPU010000251.1:564-2284 GCA_964521145.1 uncultured Methanosarcinales archaeon
TATATTGTGGATTCTTGCACATTCACTGTACAATGAATCTGCTCTTCCGATATAGAATTTTGTTGCACCAGAAACGAGGTCTTCTAGATTGGTGACTATTGTTTTGTCTCTTATGAAGAGATTTGCTTTTTTTAGGAAGATGATGCCATTGGAGAATTCAAGATTTTGTCCTTGCTCGATAATAAGATTGCTTGATCTTGGTTGTTTAGGAGTAAAAGACCATGTTGGTACCTGCACTGCCTTAAAATAATTGTTTGGTCCATCGAAAAACATGTCAAAAGGTGACTTGAAGTAGCTTTGTGTGGGGCCATTTATTGATTGGCCGCTATTAAAAAATCCATCAAGGATTGATCCGGATCCTTGCCCGTACTCAAAAGAAGAGCTTATTGAGGTCTCGCCATTTCCAGATCCCGCGGGTCTAGCTTGAGAGGAGGGCGGAGTGTTTCCTGGCCTTTCTTGACCCTCTAGAGTAGAGGAGCCGGGCGTAGGCAAGACGTTGCTTGATTCTTTTTTACTGATAATGATGTAGTATCCGTCTTTCATTTGATCCCCTTCATGAGTCTTGATTTTTGCAGGATCAGAAGTCGCCACACTGCAACCCGGCTCACCGTTGCAATATTTCTCTTTGAGTTTGGCTTCAATCTCCTTTGGATCTTTAACTCCAGCCCTTTCTTTATCTGTGTCGGTGATTGGTTCTTTTTTCAATATCTTGTCATAATAATTCATCAAAGGATTTTCGGCATCTAGAAGGACAACTTCAGCGTTCTTGTGAGATTTGCCATTGATCATAATTTCTTTGGCGCTAACGTGTATTTGCGCTTTGCCATCCACTATCTCCATCTTTATGGAAGCATCTTTTGCATCTGCTGGAAGGGTTCCTGGAATGTGGATTTTGTCAAATTTGAGTATAGTGGCCGTCTTGCCATCGTCGCTATACCTAACGCTTTTTGCACCTTCAAATGCCATCTCGTACCCGTTTCCCTGCCATATAACTCCTTTTGAGGCGTCTACAGTTCCGTCTGCGTTTATCTTGGCTGTAGTTCCCGGTTGAATTTGTAATGCAGATTTTGAAACATCCCCTATGCTAGAGAGGCCTGAAACAACCAAGGGCTGTTTTTTTGGATCGGAAATGGTGGCTGGATTTCCGCTGATTGGAATAGCTTCTTTTACTCCTTTAGGAGCGTACAACAATTCTCCATTTACTTGGATTTTATCTCCCTCAAAAATGATGGGTGTGGAGGGACTGGGCTGATTTTGCGATCCTTTGAATACATTTCCTTCTCTAGTTGTCATTTGGTTATCTCGTCGAATGTTTGCAGAAATCAGTTTTCCTGTTTTTTCATCATACGTTGCTTCAGTTATTGGAGAGCCGCTAAAAGACACCCCCTTATTTTCTCCTTGGCTTTGAGCGAGGACGGTACATTTACCATCAGAGCAGGAAACAGAAGTCGGTTTACTGAAGGCATTGCCAGCTTTGGTAAACGCATCAATTTTGGCTTGTTCTTCATTAGATAGCTTTGCATCTTCTTGAGGTTCCGGTTCTGCTGCCTGAACAAGCGCACATGCCCAAATGAGTGCTAGCAAGACCATTAAAGACAGTGTCTTAGGAGAAGATAGAACAGAAACTAACAAAGTAAACTCAAACCTACCTCTTTTTTTCATAATTTGCCAACTTATGTAATTTCCTCTTTATATGCTTTGCTTAAGAATTAGCCCCTGC
>CAZFPU010000252.1:0-2275 GCA_964521145.1 uncultured Methanosarcinales archaeon
GTTGACACTTTCATGTTATAATAGACTTAGTACTACAATGTCATTACTCCTGTAGACTCACTATGTCAATATAAAAATTCATAAATGGCTTTGGGACGCAAGACACCAGATGCGAGGCACTAGGAACTAGAAGCTTCTGCTTCTTGTTCTTTGAAGCGAATGAAGCCCCAAAGAACTCTGGCGGTTTCATCTTGCAGTGTATTTAATCTTTGATAATCGGCATCAGAAAGATAATTGAGCCGTTTTGCAAGATGGAGATAATACTCCAGTTCCGTAATGGAACCCTTTGCGATGTACAAAAAGCGAACATAATCTGCCAATGTACGTCTGCCTGAACCTTCTGCAATGTTGGCGGCGACTGAAACAGCGGCACGTTGCATTTGGTTCGTCAGAGTATACAGTTGATGTCGCGGGAATGACTTGGTTTTATCATATACATCAACAGCCAAATCGTCTGCTTTTTGCCACGCTTTGATGTCGAAAAATCCCTTTGCCATTTTATACACCTCCTTTCAGCTTTACTATGCAGTAGCGCCTACTATCGGTTGAGTAAGTTGGTGCCGTGCGATTGAAGCAAGATGTTTTGTTTCATCGTACTCAGTACGATTTTTCCAGATTGCGAAAATCACCTTTAGCCATAAGTTAGCAAGGCATCGTAGAGCGTGATGCGCTTTTTTTCCGTCTTTACGTTTTTTGGAAAAATAGTTTTTTGCCCAAGTACTGCTTCTAAGGGAAGCCAAAGCCATTTGCCCTAAAGCGGCTCGCATTGTTTTATTACAAGCAAGACGAAAATGAACACTACGATATTGCCCAGAGCTTTTGGTATACGGCGCCGTTCCAAAAAAGCTTTGTAACTCATTAGCATTAGAAAATCGCTCCCTATCAGTGCCGATGGCAACCAACAGCTTAACGGCGAGAATGATATCTACACCAGGTAAGCTACGAAAAAGAGTTCCATCTGAAAATTCCTTTAGCAGTTCTTCTATTCGTTTATGATATTCTTTCAAAGCAGCGGTGATTGCCCGTAGTTGAGACACTATCGTTTTTGTCAATAGAGATTTTGCATTCGCCACTACTTCATCAACAGTAATTGGCTTGCTCTTCAGTGCAGAAAGAAAACGCTGACGTGCATTGGGATTGTGTACTCGATGCTCATCCAAAAAGATTTGCCAATCCTCGTCTGTTTTCGCTTCTGTTTCTTCAAAGGTTGGAAATTGATCCAAAAAGTCTAACGACGTCGGACATGTTATATCACAAAAGGCATCAACCGCTTGGGGGAAGTAGTCACGAAGTGTGCTTCTTAGTTGATTTTGCAATCTGACCTTTTCAGTGACAATTTTATCCCTGTCATCAACGAGCAACTTCAGTTGACGTAATTTCGGTGCCGGTAGATGCCAGACTCTAAGACTTTTGTGATGCTCACGGAGATAGCTGGCAATTAACTGTGCATCACCCTCGTCCGACTTACTGCCAGATGGCTTGCGACTTTTACGATAATCATGGATTGCTGCCGGATTTACAGGATACACATCCACTCCACGAGCAAGGAGGAAATCGACCACATGCTGGTGCGGAGATTCAATTGCAACAGCAATTTGCGATAATTGTATGTTTTCTTTTCCAATCGAAAAAAGCATGGAATTGAAACCATTATCATCATTATCGACACGACCGCGTTTTATAACATCGCCACTGTTGTTTTCGATACAATAATCAAGGTGCTTTTCTGCCCAATCAATACCAATAAAAAACATTTCCTTAACCTCCAAGGAGAACATTTTGGTCAATGGGCGTCATATAAGCTCATATCGGTCTTAGATAGACAGCTCACTATTGAATGTTAAGCCCAAAGCAAGTGGGAGGGACAATCTACAAATGGTATTCAAAACACAAGCCCAAGAGGGTCCTCTCCCACCGCTGACCAATCAACAGCACCACGAGTCTGGTGTCTAGTGCCCTTATGAATTTTTATTTGACATATGATAACATATAATAACATATGAGCCCAAGATTCTATCTTGGTGTTCTGCGGATACGGTTTGTCTTTGGCCAACTTAGAAAGTTGGGCTACGAGCGTCTTCTTCTCCTAACGTGACATTGTAGAATTAACTCTGAATTCAATACGCAATATTCTTCACACCTCACGTATCACGCATCACATTTCACGTTGCAGGAGATTTATGAACCTCAGAGAACGCATTCACACCGCACTGGCTGGGGAGCTCCCCGATCAGGTGCCATGGTCAATCTATCGCGGGCTGTTGCCGCGCGATGA
>CAZFPU010000253.1:0-2270 GCA_964521145.1 uncultured Methanosarcinales archaeon
AAAGGAAGTTATAAAGCCCAGTTCTCTCTTTCTGATCCAAACGCAACTGAACCATCCTGGATATTTACCTTCCATAGCTGCTTGAATTGCGGCTCTGCGATTTCTTCGATCAGATTGTTGAAGCTTGCGATCAATTTGATGAATCGCTCTTGTATCTTCTCTCCGCTTAAGTGTAATTCCTTTACCAATCGATCCACTTTATTGATGAATAGGACTGGCTTTACCCGCTCTCGAAGCGCTTGCTTAAGGACCGTTTCAGTCTGCGGCATGATCCCTTCGACTGCGCAGATAAGAACAACAGTGCCATCGATTGCCCTCATTGCCCTTGTGACGTTGCCGCCAAAATCGACGTGTCCAGGAGTATCAATTAGGTTGATAAGATATTCATGATCGTTGAAATCGTGCACCATCGACACGTTTGCCGCATCAACAGTCATTAATCGCTCTTGCTCATCCTTGTGCTGCCAGGTTGCCATCCCATCTTCAAGGTCCCCTGCGTTCTTTGAAGCCATATGGCCTGAAGCTGCCAGAAGATTGTCCGTGAAAGCGGTTTTACCATGGTGAATGTGCGCTGAAGTACAGATGTTTCTGATAAATTTGGGATTCTTCGTGATCCTTGTGACCTTGTCGACCATTTTTTCTGCCATTGTTTGTTCCTCGGGATTTTATTGGGTTATTTTTTGTTTGATTTATTTTATTGGGAATTTTTGAGTTGGGTTTTGTTTAGTTTTTTTGAACTTTTTTTCGACTTTCAAAAGCTAGATTATTTAGACCGCACCAATGCGTGCGGTATCTTATTAATTGATATCTTAGTGCAATGGTGATATTTTCACGCCGCGCTTTGAATTGCGCGTTAAGTGATTTCCCTTGCCTTGCGCGGCTTCATCATTGCGAGCCAGTAATGGGGCGAGCCTAAATGTCCTCGTTTTTTAATTTTAAATAAATATAAATTTCAAATTTATGTTACTTTCAAAAAAATGTTTCAATTATTTCCAGAACAGCTCTTTCTTCTTGGAATCCTTTGCAACCATTGGATAAATGCTCTCTGCAAGATCGCCTGGTAAAAACCACAATTTTATCTCGCGCTCTGCTTCCTCTTGATTTTCAGATGCGTGCACAACATTCTCAAACACGCCTTTGGTCGTTATTCTTCCGTACTTTCCGCGGATCGATCGTGGATGCGCTTGCTCTGGATTCGTTGCGCCTATCGCAGTTCTGATCTGCTCGACACAATTTTCGCCTTGATACACCAAAGCCAGGATATTTTTTTCATGCAGGTTTCCCATGATGTAATGGATGAGTTCCTTGAAAAACGTCTTTTCGCGCAGATGCTTATAGTGCTCTTCGGCCAATTCCTTGGTTACGGTAACTACTTTAGCGCCAACCAATTTGAGACCGGTATCCGCAAGCTCCGCGATGACATAGCCCGCAAGCCCTTTTATCATGCCATCGGGCTTGATCAAGACCAATGCCTGCTGCTCTGATCTACTTTTCTTGTTTTGCATATTTGGCCCATCTGGTATCCAAGGCTTTTCTTTGGAGTCCTATCTGGTTTTTCTCGCACTTTGATGAACAAAAATACAACACTTTTCCTTCCTTAAGAACATACATCTTGCCTGTTCCAGGATTTAATATTGATCCGCAAAAAGAGCATTTGGCCATATTAACCACTTCCTCTTCCTGATCGTGTCAGTTGCCTTGCTTCGATTTCTGTTTCTCTGAGCATGAGTGTGTCTCCCATTTGCACAGGGCCTCGAACGTTCCTTCGGATGATCTTGTTCTTGTCTCTGCCATCTAACACTCGAACGCGAACTTGGATAGCCTCTCCTCTCGTTCCGGTCCTTCCCACGATCTCCTCAACTTTTCCAGGGACTGCCGGGCTAAACTGAACTTGGCCTTTTACAGCTTCATCCTGAGGCTTTCTTTGTTGTTGTTGCGGCGCAGCACCTTTTTTATCAGGCGCTTGCTGCTCTTTCTTTTGTTCTTGTGCCATGGTATTTAATGGACCTTTTCAGAAAGTTCCTTTATGATTTCCTTTGCGTCCCCTTCTTGAGTAATTGCGATGCTTCCGGTTGGAACATTGATTCCTGCCGCTGCTCCTAGGTCTTCTTTGCTTGGGATCCTAAAGCAAGGGATGTTCTTCTCTTCGCAAAGCGCTGGAATATGCATGATGATCTCAGGCGGTGTTACATCCTTTGCGATAACAACCATCTTAGCCTTGCCTTTTTCTATTGCTTTGGTCGTTTCATTGGTTCCTTTGGTTACTTTCC
>CAZFPU010000254.1:0-2244 GCA_964521145.1 uncultured Methanosarcinales archaeon
GAATAGACAAATCCAAACTCGTCATAAGGGTGCACAGACTGTTCTTCAAGATGCTCCTGAGACATGACATATTCCATGCCGACCCACATCCTGGCAACATTTCTGTTGCAGATGATGGCTCGTTGATCCTATATGATTTTGGCATGGTTGGAAGGCTTGACAACGATACAAGGTTGAAACTTGTGAGGCTGTATCTTTCGCTCGTAGAAAAAGAACCTGCAAGGACTGTGAATGTATTGTTCAGCCTTGGCGCACTCTCCCCAGAGGCAAATCGCTACGTCGTCGAAAAGGGAATCGCACTTGCAATACAGGGCATGCACGGCAGGAAAGTAGACGAGATGGAGGTCAAAGCGCTGATGGAACTCGCAAACAAGACTATGACACGGTTTCCTTTCAGACTCCCAAAGCAGCTTGCACTTTACATGCGTATGACTTCCATAATCGAAGGAATCTATCTTACGCTGAAAGTTGACTTTCAGTTTGTCAAGGTGTTAAGAGGGCTGCTCGAAGAGGAGGGCCTTGTGAAGGAAGCATACATCGAAGAGATGAAGGATACTTTCAACAGATTTACAAAAGGATTGAGCGATTCCATTACCATCGCGCCAATGCTGAAGACCTTCCTTGAAAATTCTAATGCAAGTATGATGATGAATGGCAAGGGAAGCAAGCATACGCTTGTAGCTGGGAGCATTCTAACATCATCAGTAATAATTGGCTCGTCAATTGTTATGCAGTCAAATCCATTGTTGGGACAGATAGGCCTTATTGCGTCAGCTGGCATCATAGGCGCATCAATAATCATGAACCGAAGGCATTGATTGCTTTACGTTATGTTGATAGTTGCTCGACCAGTTATGGGTATGCGAATCTCAAGAACACCTTTCTCATATGTAGCCTTTCCCAACGCTTCCTCGCCTTCCTTGATCTTTATTGGCAGGCGCACCTTCTTTTCAATTTTCAACGGCCTCTGCTTCCAGTAAGAACTTCCAGCATGTTCAACAGGATCTCTCGTCGCACTTATTGTCAAAACACTGTCGGTTATTTTCAAACTTATATCCTTCTTGTCGAACCCGGCAAGATCTGCTACGATAAGAAGCGAATTTCCATCCTCGACAATATCAACCGCAGGCATAACAAATTCGAAGAACTCTCTTGACTTGTTACCTATCTCTTTCATCAACTCTTTTGCCATATATTTTCCAAATCCCATGCGAACTATTTTAGTCTTTATTGAAATATAAGTTTTTTATCTTAAATCCAATCACAGATAGTGTGCTTAAGAATATCATAGAGAAAGCATTAACGACAAGTGATGTCAAATTTTCTGCACTTATTAGGAATATAACATCTATCCAGAAGCAGGAGCGAAGTGATGGTTTTGTAGGAGATTCAACCGTGGAAGAAGGACTGGTCAGAGTGAAGCAGGGACGCAAGTTGATTCTTGTTGGGGACCTGCATGGAGACCTTCAAAGTTTAACGACTATCCTACAGAAGAGCGGGTTCATTGATGATCTGTCCAGCATGATAATATTCTTGGGAGATTATGGAGACAGAGGCCAGGAATCTGTCGAAGTTTACTACATAACACTTTACCTCAAATCAATATTTTCAGATCGTGTGATACTAATGCGTGGAAACCATGAAGGACCTAACGATCTACCTTTCCTTCCACACGATCTGCCAGATCAGATAAATGCAAAGTTTGGTAATGCTGGAAGCGCGATCTATCAGGAATTAAGAACGCTTTTTGATCTTATGTACCATGGAGTGTTGCTGGAAAATTCATATCTTATACTTCACGGTGGTGTGCCAGTAACTTTTAATTCAATCACCGATATCGCAAATGCAAGCAAAACACATCCGAAGGTCAGATATCTTGAAGAGATACTCTGGAATGATCCTAGAGAAATAAAGGGCTCCGAATCTTCTGACAGAGGGTATGGAAGATATTTCGGCAAGGATATAACAGAAAAGGCATTGAAGATAACAAACACAAAGGCATTGATAAGGGCACATGAACCGTGCAACGGATTCAGAGTGAATCACGACGGGCTTGTTTTGACATTATTCTCCTGCAAGGCACCTTATGGCAACGCAAATGCATCATACCTAGCAGTAAACCCGAAGAACTGCAACCTTGACGCAGAAGGCCTTGCAAAAATAGTAGAACTAATCTAATTCTATAACTTATAATGCCAGTAGCAGAACAAAAAATGATATCAACGCAGCTTCTGTTATAATGAA
>CAZFPU010000255.1:0-2242 GCA_964521145.1 uncultured Methanosarcinales archaeon
TATCCAAAAAACGAACGGAACCAGGAAATATCTACCTTTTTCTGGAATAGCTTTGGATTTTTTTTGCAATCTGTTGGATATATTTGTTCTGCTGCTTTTCTTTTTCTGTTCATTTTGATTTTGATTTTCAGGTTGATTGCTTGTTCGAGAATCTTTTGTGTTTAGATCTTCTTCCCGAATAGGATCCATTTTATACAATGTATTCTCAAGTTCGTCATTCTGGTTAGGTTCTTGATTAGACATAATGATTTCTCCAAGTAATGAATATGCTATAGGGGAGCATTACGCAATTCTTACAAAAGTTCATCCACTTTTTGATGGGCATTTTTCCGATACAACTCAATGACCTTATCGAAAGTACCGTTATATTTTGCGCATCGCAAAGCCAACATCGAATTGGCCTTTTCAACATACCACCAGGCGCCTGAACGTTTCAGGCGAACATGGCTGATAAACTTATTGGCCGACTCGATCCCACCACTTCCAATGGGATAACCACCTTTTTTGGCAGAGCCATAGTTTACTCTGTCTTGATTGTTTTTCAGATATCCAATCAACTTTTCAATGGATAAAGAAGTCTGTTGATTAACAGCTTTCATGCGCTTTAAACCGGATATCACATTTTTTATTTCACCCAAAAAAAGCCTTGCCAATGTAGCCTCTACCCATTCTCTCTCTTCTTCAGGTTTACCCGAAAACTTCAGGGCTGCCACTTCATGCAGATGCTCACTGCAATGATAATAATCCAGGATTTTCGCTGCATCAGGGAATAATTCTTCTGCCAGATTCCATATCCACTTTGCCCCATCAGCAACTATGCACATCCTCACCATCTCTTCAGGGATTAAGCCCGATTCTTTGATCTGGCGCAAACTCTCTTTTAATCCTTCATCGCTTTGCACCTGATGCCAGCTCACTAAATGCACGATTCTGCCTTTTTCCACCAGGTAAAAACGATACCCCTTAGCCTCTCTCCACTCTCCTTCCCATTTCTTTCGCTTCGCCCTTTCCTTCTTTCTCCCTGCTCGCTGACCCTTTGCTTCTTCTGGACGGGTGGGAACATCAGCTCCATCTATCGCCAATACTAAAATCGGTCTGCGCTTTTTCCCTGCGCTAATTTTTTTTATCCTCTCTTTAATCTCTTCTGCGCCTGGACTCACGGCAAGAACATCCAAATCCTTACTCGCTTCTTCGGTTACTTCATGCATGATGTGATTGCTCATAGAAACTCCAGTCAATTCTTTAAATAGCTGGCTCGCTGTTTCATATGGCAGCTCCACTGCTAAGCGAACTCCTGCCTTCTGAATATCCCACTGCTTCTTTCTTTTAGACAAGCCTATACTTTGATCTGATGGGCAAAATCCCTCTTTGCATTTGGTACAATAAAAATATGGCCTCTCCATATTTACCGCACCTACCATTGTTTCTACTGTACGCTTTTCTAACTCTCGACTCTTCAGAATTCGCTTGCAGTGCGGACAAACCATACTCTCCTGATTCAGATCTTTTTTGTGAATCTCCATCATCATACTTTGCGTGATCATTCCTGTAAGCTCTCCCCTCATCTCAAACACTGCCTGAGATATCTCATCAAGTGTGTACTTTTTCTTCTTTTCTCCTTCGCTTTTTTTCTCCAATTCCTCTTTTTTCTTGCTCATATTTTCTCTCACTTTTTCTAGCCATTGATCTGCGCTTTTGTGAATCTCTTTACGGATATTTTCCCATTCTTTTTCCTCAAGCACTTCCTCTGGATTAGCATACAAAACTTTACACCCCATCCTTTTTTCTCCATATGTAAATTTGGTAAAATATATTGAAACTATCTTCTACTCTATTTTACACATGAAAGGCTCTCTATTGTACCTGTAAGAATTGCGTAATGCTCCCAAGTAGAGTTCACCTCGCCTTTGCGAATTTCCAGAGAGTTATCCTGCCTGGCTCGATGGTACCCATCCCTATCAAAAAAACTGGAAATAGCATATTATTTTTGGGATTGTTCTGATACTCGTTGATTGCAATGGGAATGCCTTTATATCTGGCTCCAGAGCGCTGGATCGCTTTGGCTGTTGAATTAAAATTGAACGGACGTATTTCTCTGTGAGCGCCAAAAAATGCGCGCAAGATTTCTGCAAGAGTATTCTTGCCGCTTCCTTTGCGTCCGTAGAGAAAAAGCACGGGGAAAAATCCGAAGTGCTCTGAAATTTCCTCCACAAATAAACTCCCCACAGCAAAGCCAATCGCT
>CAZFPU010000256.1:0-2230 GCA_964521145.1 uncultured Methanosarcinales archaeon
TAAGGGACAACCCCCGCAACACCTTCGCTATCAGATATAAGATATTTCGACCTGAGGATGGTGCCTGCCTTCATCAGTATTTAAAAAATGAGTATTCATAAAAAATAAATGAATCAAAAAAAGAACTAAAAAAATAAAAGAAAAAAGGCAAAAAAGCCTTATTGCGCTGCAAGCTCCTGGTCAATGATTGTCTTGAACGCTGCGTATGGCTGCGCTCCTACTAATTTGACACCATTGATGAAGAAACTTGGGGTTCCAGAAACGCCATATTGCGATCCAGCAGCAAAGTCAGCCTGTACTTCTTCCCTATATTTTCCTGAAGAAGTGCAGTCAGCGAACTTCTTCTCATCAAGACCAAGGTCTTTTGCTGCCTTCTTGAGCATATCATCGCTTAATGAAGCTTGATTTGCAAAAATAGCATCGTGGAATTTATAGAACGTCGCGTCGTCTCCCTGTTCTCTTGCGCACTCAGCCGCTATAGCAGCAGGCTCGGCGAATGGATGGAAACTGAGCGGGAAGTCCCTATAAACCAATTTGACCTTACCAGTATCGATATAGTCCTTTTGCAATTGAGGCAAGGTCTGTTCATTCCATCTGCCACAGAATGGGCATTGGAAGTCAGAGAACTCGATGATTGTTATCGGAGCGTCTGGATCGCCTTTCACCGCGTCATCATCTGCTGAAACATCAGATAATCTTGTGGGTTCTGGGTTAGGGCTAGGCGATGGACTAGGTGAAGGGTTTTGGGTAGGTGTTGGAACCTGCTTATTTCCTTCGGTGCCGAATCCGCCATTGCTAAAAAACATAACTACAACCACGATTGCAAGGATAGCTGAAATGCCTTGCCATAGCGTAACTTTGGTTATCGTGTATGTATCCTTTTTCTTTTCTTCATGTTCTGCCATGTTGATACCTCATCTAAATGATTTTTATCTAATTTCAGGATGAAGAAGAGACGACATATATAAAAAAGTTGCTTTGATAATAAGGTTTTATTTAGTCTTATTTTTTGAAATAGAGGCTTATTTATGTATATTTGTGTTTAGCAAGGAAGAAATTACCTCTTTCAAGCCCTAAATGACCGGGGCTTCCCGATCAATCAAAAACCCAACCGCAGCAGAGCTGCGGGGTATGTTTTGAAGTTACATGCTGGAAATGATATCGTTGCAAGCAACGAGGTATTAAACCCAGCACGCAACAATAAAAAAATGCAACATGAGCTGTCTCCAATGTGCTACTTATTGGTTCAGGCCATTGCAGCAAACTATCACCAAAAAAGCAAACCATTCGACTAAAAAACAAAAAAAGTTCAAGCATTTTCATTTGGATCCACAAGAAAGCTAATCATTTTTATAGTTCTTATTCACTAGAAATGAAATGAAAAAAATAGTAGTTATTGGGGCAGGCATCACTGGATTGACATGCGCGTACGTATTGAATTTCCTAGATCCAAGACTCTCCATCACTATAATTGATGCAGGGCCAAAACCGCAATTTGCCTCCAAGAACACATTTCTTAAGGGGCATGTGGGTGCAACCTTAGGCCATGGGCGCGATGCTCGCCATTTTAGCGGAACAGAAGGGTTATCATTTCAAAATCCCGTGCATACCAAACTGCTTTTTGAAAGCGCCTCTGAACAGTCGTGCGGATGGTGCACCATTCCAGAAATGAATTTGACGGTGCATGAAAAACGATGGCGGCAAGAGTGTGTAGATAGATACAAAAAAAATGTTACTCCAAGATATAATCCTTACAATGAGATGCATGCGGCACTAAATTACGCGGGCATGGAGGCGTGGTCATTCTTAACTTCACTTGATAAGAAGATAGCTTCCTTTCGTATAAGCTCAGATTATGTGTATGTAGCTTTTGAGAATAAACAAGCGCTGCAGGCAGATTTTGAATCCGAATCAAAACTCAATCCTTTCAATGCAGATACCGAATCAAGAATTTCTTATGCTAATACCGAGGTACTGCGTGATAATCTAGCAGACGTTTTTGCCATCGATAGGATCTATCAGAAATTGCTCAGAGTACCTGGAACTTCATGGCGCGTCCAATCGCTGTGGAATCATTTCTATAAAGTGTTGCGAGAAAAAAACAATGTCGATTTCAAGTGGGATAGCCCTATTACAAAAGTGACATCTTTGCCCAATGCGTCGTTCTATCTCTGGACAATAGGCAGCACACATACCCTGCCAGATATCTATCGAAAGCATAGCAGAGTGC
>CAZFPU010000257.1:0-2229 GCA_964521145.1 uncultured Methanosarcinales archaeon
TGAGAAAAAGGATACCCTGCTCATGTATGAAAGAACAGAGATAAGAAGCAGGCATGCCGATTCGCATCTAGGACATCTCTTTGATGATGGACCGGAGCCGACAAAATTAAGGTATTGCATGAATTCCGCATCTTTGCGATTTGTGCCTAGGGAGAGATTGACCCAGGAAGGATATGGGGAATATGCTGGTTTATTTGAGTAACTGCGCCATTTCATGCCCTGATCTAGAGAAGAGTTAAAATTATAAACACTCTTTATTTTCTTCGTCAAATGAACGATATGGGAGATCGACGGCTGCTTGATCAGTATGCTACCGTTACCGGTGAGCGCCGAAGACTGGGGCTTGCAATCGAGTATTTTTCTAGCCAGATAGCAAGCGTGCCTTTAACGGAACCAAAACGAAAGGAAAATCTTGAGCGATTCTTAACAATCTCCGAGCAGATGCTTAGAAAGATAAAGCGATCCAGGGCAAAAGATCGAGACACTCATCCCTATGGGTCACAGCACCAGATTAATTTGGATTACTTGGCTCAGAACACACAGATACAGGGGCTCTACACGAAAGAATATCCAAGAGGAGTGTTCAATGGAAGAGACCCTCGCCACCTTGACGTATTGTCGCTTCGCCAAGATTATGAGGCAGTGATGGGATATCCAGGAAATCTTAGGCAGCTAAACATTCCAATGCTGGCACTAACCAATAAAGCTAATAGCGTCAACAGATAATATTTCAAATATTCTTTTTGACGTTCCAAATCTCAAGAAAAAGTTCTAGAAAGCACTTATTTTATCCTAACCGCAGTCCCATACGCCAAGACCTCAGCGGCTCCTGGCATCGCATCGGCTGTAGCAAATCTGACATTGACGACTGCATCGGCTTTCATCTTCTTTGCCTCAGCGATCATCCTCTGGACTGCCTCATCTCTAGCCTCATTGATCATATCAGTGTATCCCTTTATTTCCCCACCGATAAATTGCTGGAAATAGGCCGCGATATCCTTGCCGATATGCTTTGCGCGAACGGTGCTTCCCTTGACCATGCCTAGGGTTTCTACGATCTTTTTTCCGACCAGATTCTCAGTTGTTGTGATGAGCATGTAGAAACTAATAAAAAGCAGCTATTTATACTTTTGCCAAAAGAGAGGCAGTTTTCGAAATCTCGCTAGCGCTCGGGTTAGCATCTTCGAACTATTCGTTGTCGTAATTGAAGAGGTGGCTGCCCCGTAGGGGGCGTCCCCCGCAACACCTTCGCTATCGAATATAACATAGTTCGACCTGATGATGCTAACCTGCATTTCGAAAACTGCCAAAAAAAAAGAGGTGTCTAAAAAAACAAACGGTGATACCATGGCAGCGACAAAATCATTATACAACAAATTGCAAAAGAACTCGAAAGCGCCCTTCTTCAAGCTACAGGGAACTGATGGCAGGATGCACTCCCTTCTGGATTTCAAGAACGCGAAGGCAGTACTCATTGTTTTCATGTGCAACCATTGCCCCTATGTGAAGCCAAAGATGGATGCGATCAATAAACTCCAGATGGATTTCAAGGATAAAGGGCTCATTGTGATCGGTATCAATTCAAACAGCGCAAAGATTGTTCCCGAGGATGATTTTGATCATATGACCCAGATTGCCAAGGAGAAAAATTTCACGTTCCTGTATCTGCACGATGAGACCCAGGAAGTTGCCCGCGCGTATGGCGCTTCATGCACTCCGGACCCATTTTTTCTCGATAAGGATCAAAAGCTCATATTCCATAGCAGGCTTGATTCACATCATGCTGAAGTTCTGGGAAACGCCAAAGAGATGCGTGAGGCTGTCAGCGAATATCTGGCGAAAGGATCGATTTCAAAGCAAGAAGAGCCTTCGTTAGGATGCAGCATCAAGTGGAATCAATAATCAGGGGCATGACCAAGAGAGTTATGTATATCAAAAAAAGAGCGGCGTAAGATAACCTTTATAAATCCAAAGCCTTAATTTCAATCATTTCGTGGGTATGGAAACAAAAAAATTAGGATTTGTGATCATTGGACTTAGTATCATTTCTGGCTTCATTATGTTTAGCTTTCTAAACACTATGCAAGCGCAAGGCCAGCAGCTGCACTGCAATCCGACACAGGAGTGTCAGCAGATAAATTCCGTTCTAGGGACGTCTCATATCGTGATTGGATTTGTCGCATTTGTTTTCGCCTTGGGATTTTATCTTCTGTTTTTTAATAAGAGCGA
>CAZFPU010000258.1:0-2224 GCA_964521145.1 uncultured Methanosarcinales archaeon
TAGTTCCGGTGCAGATACTCTTTAAGAATTGCAGATCTTTGCGAATTTCTGAGGGTCTAATGACGCGCCACCTATGAGGCCGCCATCGATGTTTTTTTGCAAAAGAAGGGATTGGGCATTCTCGGCGTTCATGGAACCGCCATACAGAATCCGTGTTTTCTCTGCAACTTTCTTCGAATGATTCTTTTCCAATACAGATCGGATAAAAGCGTGCACTTCTTCTGCCTGCTGCGGTGTTGCTGTTTTTCCAGTCCCAATCGCCCAAACCGGCTCGTAGGCAATGATAATTGAGTTCATTTGATCGGGAGTTGTATCTTTTAGCCCTTCAATGACCTGCTTTTCCACTGTTATTTTTGTTTCGTCTTTTTCTCTTTGTGAAAGCGTTTCTCCAATGCAGAAAATTACGCTAAGATCATGTTCCAATGCCTTTTTTATTTTCTTATTGAGCGTTTCATTGGTCTCGCCAAAATATTGCCGGCGCTCAGAGTGCCCTATGATGACAAATTGAGCAAGCTCTTTTACCATCGAGGCAGAAACCTCGCCAGTATACGCTCCGCTTTCCTCGAAATGGATGTTTTGCGCGCCGATCCCTATCTTTGTTTTTGCAAATGATTCATTTAAAGCAGGCAGTGCGGTGAATGGAGCGCAGATGACGACCTCTTTGTCTTCTGGAACTGCTAATTTCTTGAACTCGTCCGCGAACTGCTTAGATTCTGCAGCCGTTTTGTTCATCTTCCAATTGGCAGCTATGAGTTTTTTTCTTTCCATTTGTTTTTTTTTTGATTTTTGTTTTTGATTAGTTTTGTTATTTGTTTTGCTTAGCTATTTCTTGATGATGTGGATCAGACAATCAAGGATTCTCTTTGTCATGTTTCTTAGCGATTTGTTTTTCTGCAAGATCCTTGCGATCGGCGGACTAATAGTGTAGTACACATCGATAAACATCCTTCCAAAAAAAGATCTTTGTAAAGTATTGTCGCGATATCTTCTGAGCAGGTTTGTTTGCAGGGCATGCTCGCCATAGACTGCGGTTGCGATGAAGCACTGGGGCTTTTCTTGCTTGTTCTTTTGCTTGTCAAGATCCGTTTCGCAGTACCAACAAGCCACCTCATCGCCTGATTGCTCCTTTCCGCAATTGGGGCATTTGTAGCCATGACCTCCAGACATGATCTGGAAAGAAAACTTATTCTTAATAAAGATGATGGTTTTTTGGAAATGCTGGGAAATCCTCTCGATGAATTACTAGCATGCTAACGGAGTTCGGTCAGTGTCTACTATCATTTGACGGGCCGTAGCGCAATGGAGTCTAGAAGCGCAAGCCGAGCACCAAAATTCGTGGAGAATAATGGTTTTCAAGCTCGTGGCTCAACCCGGTGCCGTGACAATTTCCCACCAATCCGAGTGTCAATAAAAATCGTTGATGTCCATATCCCAAACTCACTCTTTCCTAGAAAAAAGCAACATCTTATGCTTTCTCATCATACTCAGCAAGAAAAAGCTTCCTATCAAAAACGTTATGATGCTAAGCACCTGCCCCATACTCAAGATACCAAACAAGAATCCGATCTGCTCATCGGGCTGCCGCAAAAACTCCACGCTGAATCGAAGTATTGAATAGAGGGTTATGAAGGTCCAAAATATAAATCCTTTCGGAAACTGCTTTTTTACAAGATGCCACAGCGTCGAAAATATAAGCAGGTCTTTGAAGCTTGCATAGATCTGGCTGGGATGCCGAAAGCCTTCTGCGTTTGGAAATTTAACCGCCCAGGGAAGATTGGTGATCCTTCCGGGAAGCTCGCCGTTGATGAAATTGCCGATCCTGCCAAGAGCGAGCGCAAGTCCAAGAGGGACCACCATGAGATCGGCCAAATCGTAGAAATGCAGCTTCTTTTTTCTGGTGAAATAAAAGCAGGTGAGGATCGCCCCTATGAGGCCGCCATGAAATGACAGACCACCATGCCAGATAGCGGGGATCTCGAGTGGATTTTGCATATAGTAAGGCAGGTTATAGATGAGCACATAGGCAAGCCGCGCGCAGAGGATGATCCCAATGATCATGTAAAGCAACAGATCGTCTATGTCTTCTTTTGTGAGGGGAAGCTCCTTTCTTTTCGCGAGATGGCGCACGAAAAAATAGCAGATAATGAATCCAAGCACATAGAATAGCCCATAGTACGCTATCTGGAAAGGCCCAATCGAGAGAAGGATGGGATCGATATTGTGG
>CAZFPU010000259.1:0-2208 GCA_964521145.1 uncultured Methanosarcinales archaeon
TTGAAGGGTGTATTGAGTTCCGTCTATTGGAAGCCTACTATTGTTTGGATTATTGATAAGGTTAGGGTTATGAAGCGTATCAGAACGCAGACACGAAGTGCAAAACCTGTTAAATATGGCGGAGGAGGGAACGACCTTGCGATCTATACGTACCTTGCTGATGTTGATTATCAAGTACAGGCGCATTTTGAGTGGAATATGAATCGCAAGGATATGGAAAAAGACAGGAATGAAAACAAACATCATTGCGTTGCTAAACGAATGATAGAGAAGGGCGGCAGAAGGGACATATTTTTAGGCGCACGGGAATGTCAGGGGTATGTCGAGCCGTGCAAATTTGGAGAAGGAAAAAGCGATTACGATGATTACGGCGAGATCGCGTTTGATTTGATGTTTCATGGTTTTAATTATCCTGACGAGCTTGGGAAAAATGAGCTTCATGCCCGATTTTGGCGTCCTAAGATGATTGATGGCAATATTGATTTTATTAAATCAGAAGCATGTACGATACGAAAAGTCATCAGATCTATGAAAGCCAATCCACCTCAATCGGTCGGGTTGGAAGAGGAAGGATTGCTGGAAGGCTTTGAAGAATGGGAGGTGCATAAATGAGCTGGATACAAAAGTTATATGAGACTTATAACAATTGTGAGTCAATGGTCGGCAAAGTCACGTCTGAGAAAGAAGTGCCGCTTCTTCCGATTTGCCACACAACCAATAAAGCCCAAATTGAAATTGTTATTGATCATCAAGGAAATTTTAAAAGAGCCAGGGTAGTTTCTAAGGACGATGCGAGAACGATCATTCCATGTACTGAAAAAAGTTCGGGCGGTCGGACGAGCGGCGAGGCCCCGCATCCTTTGTGCGATAAGTTGCAATACGTTGCTAAAGACTATAAAGACTATGGTGGCAACAAAAAACCATACTTCAAATTGTACATCTCAAATCTTGAGGCATGGTGTAAATCAAAATTCAGCCATCAGAAGGCAAAAGCCGTTCTCTCGTATGTCAACAAAGGGACTGTTGTTAAAGATTTGATTGACGAGAAAATATTGATTGTCGGTGATGACGGCAAGTTGTTAAGAAAATGGGAAGGGGATAGAAAGGCTAAACCTGATATCTTTGCGTTGTTTCAGAACGAAGGGTGGCAAGCGGATGCATTTATTCGATGGGAAGTTGAAATCCCAAACGATCTATGCGCTAAAACATGGGAGGATGAAACTCTTTGGAATAGATGGATTGATTATTACTCCGATACAAAAAAAGAGAAATCCCTTTGTTATGTGACAGGTAAAGAATTATTTTTAGCCGAGCTGCATCCAGCTAAATTACGCAATGACGGAGATAAAGCAAAACTGATTTCTTCAAACGATAAGGATGGTTTTACATTTCGCGGACGCTTTACAGATAAAAATGGTAAGCAGGTTTGCGGAGTAGGATTTGATGTTAGTCAAAAAGCTCATAGTGCTCTTCGCTGGCTTATCAGTCGTCAAGGCTATCGTAGTCGCAATGGTGATCAGACCGTTGTTGCATGGGCAACTTCAGGTGTTGAGATCCATCGGCTGCTTGATGATCCTTTTGAGATATTAGGTGGAGAGAATCTTAAGAGTGATGAGGACGACAACGTATCGACTGCACAGAATCTCGCTATAAAATTAAGGCAAAAAATAGCAGGATATAAAGCTGACATGGGAGATACGAGTGGTGTCGTGATTATGGGTCTGGATTCAGCAACACAGGGTCGCATGGCAATTACATTTTATCGTGAGTTAACCGGGTCAGATTTTTTGAGACGCATTGATCACTGGCATAATACCTGCGCCTGGATTCATAACTATCGATTTATTGAATACAAAGACGACAAGAAAACTACGATAAAGTATTTTCGATTTGTAGGTGCACCTGCGCCTAAAGACATCGCTGAAGCTGCTTATGGGAGCAGGCCTGATGATAACTTAAAAAAATTGAGGAAAGCAACGATTGAACGTCTTTTGCCTTGCATTGTTGATGAACAGCAGATTCCGCGTGACATTGTTGAGTCAGCGGTTCGTCGGGCATGCAATCGTATTGGTATGAAAGATTCAAAAGATAAAAAGGAACTGGAATGGAATAAAACTCTCAGTATAGCCTGCGCACTTTATAAAAAATTAAATGAAAAGGAGGGATACAGTATGGCATTAGATCGTGATCGGAAAAAAAGGGACTACC
>CAZFPU010000260.1:0-2183 GCA_964521145.1 uncultured Methanosarcinales archaeon
CCACCAAGCGCTGCCACGGTAAATGGAATTGCTGTTTTCAAATAGAGATCATCACCATGCCTTTCAAATATGGGGTGCTCCTTTACATGGATGACCACATAGAGATCTCCTTGTTCAGCGCCGCGCTCGCCCCCTTGTCCTTCTCCTCGAACCCTCAGATTGGTTTCTTCTTCTGCTCCTGCCGGGATCTTGATCTCGATCTTTCTTGTTTTTTTGACCAAGCCTGAGCCATCGCATTCCTTACAGGGATGCTTGATGTACTGACCTTGCCCTTTGCATTTTGAACAGGTCATGGTCGTCTGAAAGAGGCCGAAGGGAGTTCGTTGTGTTTTTCGAACAATTCCTTGCCCTTCGCAATCAGGACAAGTTACTAAATCAGATTCTTTTTGCGCTCCTGACCCGTTGCAGCCTGAGCATTTTTCAAGACGAGGAATGCTAAGCTCTTTAGTGACTCCCTGCGCCGCTTCTTCTAAGCTTATCTCTAGATCATAACGAAGATCAGGACCTCTTTTTGACCTTCCCTGCCTTCTTTGCCCAAAAGGGCTTTGGCCGCCAAAGAAACTCTCAAAGATAGAATCAAAGTCAAATCCACCTTGATGCACAAAATCAGAGAAATCAAACCCTTGGAATCCATCACCCATTTGGTCTGCCGTTGTCCCATGCCTATCGAACTGGGTTCTTTTCTCATCATCGGCTAATACTGCGGCAGCCTCATTTATCTCCTTGAATTTCTCGCCTGCGTCATCTGCTTTGTTGATGTCTGGATGGAATTTTTTTGCGAGCTGCTTGTATGCTTTCTTTATTTCTTCCTTTGTGGCTGTTTTTTCTACGCCTAGGATCTTGTAGTAGTCTTTTGTCATGTTTTTTGGAATTTTTATTAATGTAGTTGTAGTATTCTGGCTTTACTTTATTTTCATAGGCGAGTTATTTTGCCCGGCCCAGTGCGGCCGGGTTCTTATTGGTGGATATCTTAGTGCACTTGTACCATTCGCAGTTGTTGACGCTCGCGAGGCGGGGGTCGCCCCCTGCGGGGTGCCGAGTAGCTCAACGCAGTTGAGCGTCGAGCCGCCCTTTGTTTAAATTTGCTATTCTCTAAACTATTTTCTTAACCTAACAACTCTTTTTCAATTCTTTTGGTATATTCTAGCTCTCTATCGAGATGCTCAAGATTGTACCTGATCTTTAGATCTGCAAATCTTTCTTCAACAGTCACTATCTCGCTTCCTTTGACTCGCTTATCCGCATAAAAAACTATCTTCTCTTCGATTGTCTTTGGCTGGACTTCTTCCCTATCGAGCTGATATAGGCTATGCTTTTCAGTGACTTCGGCTACTTCATTATAACCCATTAATCGCAACAGTTTTCCACCTTCGATCACATGATTCTTTTTTTCACGTTCTATATCGTGCAATAACGCTGCTGCAATTACTAGCTCTCTATTCACCTTCTTCCCTTTTTTTTGCAAGCTATCTACAATTTCTTCCGCCACTTTGCAGACTGATTTCACGTGCTCAATCACATTTATTGGGGTCTTGTTTTTTACCAAAAGTTCGATGCATCGCTGCCTTGTTGGAATTTTCATAATAAAAGGAAAAAAGAAAGAGTTTTTATTTCTTCGTTTTCTTGTCCTTGTCAACTTTGTAGTCGGCATCAACCACATTCTCATCATCCTTGGCTTTCTTCTTGCCATGTTTCTCATGATGCGAATGCCCTTCATGCCCCTGGTGCTCATGCCCTTCATGGGAATGATCTGCATGACCTTCTTGCGGTTGGCCATACATCTGCGCTCCTATCTGCATGAGCTCCTTGTTCATCTCTTCGGTTATTTTGTTGATTGCAGCAACATCTTCCTTGTTTTTTGCTTCTTCGAGGTTTTTGAGATGCGCTTCGACTTTTTCCTTGACATCCTTTGGCACTTTATCGGCGAATTCTTCAAGGGTTTTTCTTGTCTGGAAGATGGTTGTGTCGGCCAAATTCACGGCTTCAACAGTTTCCTGCCTTTTCTTATCCTCTTCGGCGTGCTCTTCAGCATCCTTTCGCATCTTTTCGATCTCTGCTTCGCTTAATTTATTGGGAGCGGTGATCTTTATGCTTTGCTCCTTGCCAGTCCCTTTATCTTTAGCACCAACATGCAAAATCCCATTCGCGTCAATATCAAAAGTCACTTCGATTTGCGGCATTCC
>CAZFPU010000261.1:0-2173 GCA_964521145.1 uncultured Methanosarcinales archaeon
GGAGCGTTATGTCAGAAACGCAATTGAACCATTGCAAATATTGCGTTTCTGAGCATGCTCGGAAATTTTTTCAAAAACCAATAACTATGGAAATTTCCAACATGAACGAGAGCGCAGGCATCGCACTAAAATTTGCCGGAGGCATCATTATTTTCTGCAACAACATTATTATTTCACAAGGCTCGACCTGATGATACTAAACGCCTAAATCCATACACTAAGAACTTGGTTACACTCATCAAAAAATTAGAAATCAAATAAAAAATAAAAAAATAAAGCGAAATCAGATCGCTTCGCCCCAGAAGTAAATGCTTCCGGAATCAAAATTGCCATTGCATGGCTCAGGCAGATTCAACCTGAAGGTCAATGCGATCTCTGAACCTGGAACAAGAACGTTTCCGGGGAAATACGGTCCAACCTGCAGGCCTTGCATGATCTCATAACCAAGTACGTCGCCGTTAAATGCGCCATAGAATGGATTTGGATCATTGAACCCGATGCCATAGTTTATTCCGACATATCCTTCAGCGTCGTTTCGCGCATCAGATTGCGAATCATACGCCCCATGCGTTGCGAAATAACAGAATGGGTCGTCTGAATCACAGTCGGACTCTCCATCGCCAAGCGCCAATTGGTTCGTATCTGGGCAGGCAGCTCCACTTGAGCTTGAATCATAAAAGTCAGTTCCTGATATGAACATATCAAGCTGTACTCCCGATTCGTCATCAGCGTCGTTGCCTACCAGAAGCGTTTCCGAATAAGAATGCGTCCCTGGCCTTATTTCGTTAAATTCGATGCTGCCATCAATTGAGAGAGCAACGATTGGGTTTAGGAACCAGTATTCATTCTCATCAAATCTGCCCGTTAGCCCATCAAGATCCTCTGCTTCCACGGTGAACCAATATTCACCATACATCGATAGTGGGGTTTCAACGGTCAAGATGCAGGTATAGAATCGCATCACATCCGCATCAAATTCCAACTCTTCCTCAAGGATTCGCGCATTGCACGTATCGAAGAGTCCCCTTATGGGGGTACCGAGATTTTCAACGCAGTTCGCTTCTATCTGCTCGCCACCGGGAATTGAGATAATTCGTGTGGTTTCATAAGTATACTTGACACAAGCCTGCGCACTTGCATTGGTTAGAACCAAAAATGCATAGTTTCCAGGTCCAATCAATTCAAATTGGCTTTGCGCATCTACATCAACGTTAAAGGTCTCCCCTGGGAAATTCTCAATAAAATCATTGAAATTGCTTGATTGCTGCATCACTGAATCTGATCCAGTCACATCGGGAAAAGTCCTTCCTGAAGTACCATTATAATCAAGGATCCCATCAAATGTATCAACCTCATCTCCGACCATGAAAAAGATATCGGCTAGCAGATCGACATCACTATACGTAACGCTCACATTTCCTTGCACCACGACGCTAAAGTTAGCAGGGTTTACAGTGCTTAGATGCTCAACTGAAATATCGCTTTCCATGTCGGCATCAAATGAAAGTTCAACACCAGTTAGGTTCCCTTGGCTTGCATCAAAGCGTGGCAGCGTTATAGTATCTGTCCAGTCAGTAGATGTGCTTGGGATTCCACCACAGTGCTCTTCTTCATGCTCGTCTGTGATTATCTGGCTTCCACCGCCTTGCAACTCATCAACGAGAACATACACATCGTTAATTTTTTGGACACCATTCTTGTCCATGACCAGGACATTCCATTGGATCTGCTCGCCTTCGAACGCATAATTTTGTGTTCGCTCGACTAGCTCCTCGCCATCATCAGAAATCCTTCCTGGCTCGGTCGCATCATCATATACAACTCTTGAGTCGCACATCCAGACCAATGGCTCAAAATCTTCGGTATCGATATCAACTCCTACGCCTGATCCTACATTGACAGACAATGCAGAAGGCAGCATCATCAATAAGCAACAAAACAAACTTAGAAACTTTTTCATGTACTTTTCACCTTTTTCGTATTCCTTTTTTTAAATAATAATAGTTATTGCAAATAGTTACTGCAACACCCAATGAAAATAATGAAATTATACTATCAATCAATTCCATCCACTCCTCAAAAATAAAAATAAAAAATCGGGCATTGCTGCCCAATCACAAAACCTTAGATAGCTTCTCCCCAGAAGAAGATGCTGCCGGAGTCAAAGTCTCCA
>CAZFPU010000262.1:0-2132 GCA_964521145.1 uncultured Methanosarcinales archaeon
TCCCTGAAAATGAATGGATCGAAATAGTCTGCCTGATAGATCTTAAGCCATGGCTGCGTTGTTTCTTTTGCATCAAGCCTGAAGTTGATGTGCAAAAGTCGATGAGTCTCTTCATTCATAGCCTTTTCTAAAATAGTGAACAAAGTATTGGGGATTGTAATAGTCTTATTCTCTTTTTGCCCTGGTTGCGCTTGGATCTGGATCTTTTGTATCTCGATAAAATTGTCATCAAGCTCAATTATTGTCGTGAAATTGTCCTGGTCGTGATGCAGCACGTCCATGAGAAGCGAACTTACTTCGCTGTTCTTGAAAGGGTATCTGAGGTATTTCGCTTCCTTGGAGAGCTCAATGAAGTTCTGCTCAAAACTGATGAGTCCATCGCGCTGCGAGAAGTTCTGGTTCTTGCTTCGCCGTATGCAGAGTTTGAAATCAGGGGCTCCCTTAGGTATATTGATAGCAAAATCTCGCTTGAGATTAGTATGGTCGTTGTACCAATAGGTCACTTCAGGCTGCATGGTCACGCACGCAATGCCAAATTGCAGGTCGAATTCCACAATTGCCGAATTGTTGATATCGAGTCGCTCCGTGTAATTTTGCTGGGTTATGATAAGTGTTCCATTTGAAGCCTTGTAAGTTGGAGGGACAAGCTTAGTCATCAATAGAGAGCCACCATGACTTTCAAAGAAAACATTGTTGAAGATACAGTCCGTTATGTTGTATCGGGCCAACCCAAGACTGGTAACTTCAAGCTCATCATCTGTTATGCGAAAGATCGAATTCTCTATGTTGTTGAATTTTACGCATTCGCTAAAAAGAGAATCTGCCTTGCCTACAAAGAACCTTGTTGAACCGCTCACTACATCCTGCGTGTTTGTAAGAACCGTTTGGTCTCGCACAAATAAGCCAGCTTTTTCAACAAATACGAAATTATTTGCGAACTGGAAATTCTGCGCGCTTTCAATATACATCTTTAGTTCATTATCCTCTGTCTTAAGATTCATAGCAGATGCGGACTCAATTGCAAGCAGCCGCTCCTCTTCTCCTGCCAGCATGCTCGTGATCTCCTCGAAATGTGTTATGATCTCCTTGAGAATGCTGTCGTTGAGAAGTTCTATTGGTATCTCAAATAATGAGCCCGATCTTTTATTGAAGCTTATTGGTTTTGATGGCTGTGATTGCGCGGATTGTCCTTGGGGAGAAGAGCTAGATGATGACAAGGGACCAGCCCCTGCGCTTGGATTTGGACGTGATGATGCAGGAGGAAGCCTTTGGGATCCGCTCTGTGCCAGCTTGACGTACATGTATTGTCCATTGCCTAAAGGAATTGCCATATCTATTTTCCCCATCACTACCTGGCAATCACCCATGCTACCCTTGCAAAGCTCTGCACCATCGACCTTCGTTCCCTCATGCGAAAAACTGCCGCCTTTTACGATGAATACTTCATTGCCGCTTTGGCCCCTCAGTATAGATACGGATGAGTATTTATCAATTGTCATATCACTGCCGCCTACAGATTTTATGACAAGCGAACCTCCATCTCCTCGAGCCACAACAGTACCATCGCCCAGAGTTATGCTTGCTCCTCTGGTTATATCAACTTCAAGTGGTTTTGATGGACCCCTTGGGCTTTGAACCACTATCGGGGGAAGTGTTATGGTACCGGCTTCGAGAGTGATCTCCCTCTCCTGGTTTCCCCCAGGGGAAGTAGTGATTGGGCCCGGTTTTATTCTCGTAGCATCCGTTATTTGTGCATCCCCCCCAGGCGTTGGCAAGGTCATTTGCTTGACTTTAGCGGTGCCATCGGCATTGAACTCTATTTTTTTGACTGCATTCGCACAGATAGGGCCTTCAAAGCTGCCATAGCACAGTGAAGTGATTTCATCTGCGCTGATTATACCACTTCTTGTCACAACCGCTCCGCCTACTCCCTCCAATGTTCTGCCCTTATCATCCGTTACTTTGTCAGCACTAAGAATATAGATATCTTCATCAAATTTGGTTAGCCTACCGGCCCCTTCTGCTTTGACTTTTGGATTGAATTTCTCGAGTTCGCGCTTTATTTCTGCCGCATCGGTGGTAGTCTTAAAAGTTTCTTCTTTAGTAGTTCCTTGACCAAAGGCTGCGGGCAT
>CAZFPU010000263.1:0-2113 GCA_964521145.1 uncultured Methanosarcinales archaeon
TGTGTTGCGGGGGTCGCCCCCTACGGGGAGGCCACACCTTGCATGAAAACAGTGACAGGCGAGAAGATGCTAAACGCCGGAAAAGACAGTGAATATTTTGTTTTTATTATTATGAAGACTTAAGAAATTCAAAATGCCTTCGGCAATATTTAGTGCGATGCCTCCGCTTCTAGACTCATTGCGCTGCAGCATCGCCTAATGATAGTAGGCAGTGACCAAACGAACTGTTGCGCTTATTGATTTATGAAAAATTCCATTTCCCGAAGAGAGATTTATAAATGAATCTTCGTTACCGCCTCTACATGAAAATCAAGGCATTTTTTGACAGGGAGAATAAAGAGCATATTGTTGAATTGCCTAAAGGGGCTACGGTAAAGGAGCTTTTGGCATCTCTGAATATCAATCCAGTTGTAGTACTAGTTAGCAAAAATAACGAAATATTGCTTGAATCAGAAGAATTGCACGATAATGACGAAATCAAATTATTTTCGGTGATCTCAGGTGGGTGATCTCAACGCCTTGGTGGCTGAATTGTATATGCATGATAGGCCAAGCTTTGAATCAGACATGAAAAAACTCGTACATGCGGTTCGCCTATCATTTCAGACAAGCAATAATGACTATCGAAAACAGGCGCTCAATGTCATGCAGGATCTCACACTCTACGTGCATTCGTATTCTGAAGAGCTGCTTTCAACCAAAGATAAGGTCCTCGAGCCGCTGCAGGCCATGGTGGGGTTCTGGGAGCAATGCTTCACCAAGAGCTACCAGCGTGCGATGCTGAGCCAAAGCGATGACATACTCTCTCAATTCGAGCGCGACGCCACGCTCGTGGTGAAATTAAACGTACAATATCTCTCAAGGTTTGAAAAAGCGGTATATGATTCAGTGCACAGCTTAAGGATGGCCAAGGACCTGAGGGGCGAAAAAAGAGACTATATCTTCATTGGCGCAAATGATAACTAACATGGAAGAAAAACCAGTCATAGAATTGCCCGATGGAACCAAGCTTGGAAAAACGGATTTCATAAGACACTTTGAAGAGAAGGTATTCTACACAATAAGGCATTTCAATCTCTTAGATAAGAAAGAAAAAGTGTGCATCGCGCTTTCAGGAGGAAAGGATTCATTGACATTATTATCTTTGATGCATCGTATCTCATTGCAAAATCCGAACATAGCACTGGTCGCGATAACAATCAATGAAGGGATCCATGGCTACCGGGATAAAACCGTAATTACCGCCAAAAAATTCTGCGAAAAATTCGATATTCCCCTGCACGTGTATTCCTATGAAGAGGAGTTTGGCATGCCTCTCGATGATATCCTCAAAGTGCTTGATATAAAGCCATGCAGTATCTGCGGTGTTTTTAGGCGATATCTACTGAACAAGAAAGCAAAGGAATTGGGCTGCACGAAACTGGCTACCGGGCACAACATGGATGATGAATGCCAATCGGTCATGATGAACCAATTCAAGAATAATATGCAAGCCTCTGCTAGATTGGGTCCGATGGTTGGGTTAAAAAGACATGCCGGGTTCATCCAACGCATAAAGCCATTATACTTATGCTCTGAGAAGGAAGTTGCCCTGTATGCTTTTTTGCAGGGAATCTTGGATGATTTCATCGAATGCCCCAATGTTTCGAAAAGCTATCGGGCGCAGGTTCGCGACATGCTCAATAATTTTGAGTCGCAGTTTCCCGGAACAAAACAGGCGCTGATACATTCCTTATTGGATGTCTTGCCTTCTCTGAAGGAAAAATTCAAGGATGAGGAAGTTGGATTGTGCAAGGAGTGCGGTGAGCCTGCTTCAAAGGATAAGTGCAAGGCTTGTGTGTTTGTTGATATGTTAAAGAAAGCAAAGGAAGAATCGGCTATTAGCTAAACTCGAAATCTTATTTAATAATTGATGACAATAGGTGTCTTTAACAATATATGCTACGATGCGCTCATCATGTTGTTGCAGCTAGGGACTCTATCGTCTGTGATTTATTATCCCCATTGGACACAAGCAGTCGAAAATGCTGTGGATTCATTTTGATTATCCTAAGTCTTTTATTGGATTCAATAGTAACGATGCCTTTTTCCCTGAGCTTTTGCAGTATTCTGA
>CAZFPU010000264.1:0-2096 GCA_964521145.1 uncultured Methanosarcinales archaeon
TCAGATCCAAGATGATTTAGGTTTTCAAAAGCGATTTCTTTTGCCGCAAGAGAATATACATCTTCCTTTTTCTTTTCTATTATGAACATGCCACTATAAATTTAATTGTAGGATATATAAGAATTTTGTTTTAGAGAAAAAATCATTTGGATTTAAAGTCGTAGAGTCGAAATCGCTCCCAGTATCCTCCCCTCCTAAGGAGCATAGAGTCTGCCGTGGAAAACGAGTGTATTTCAATGCGATCATCTAGATGTATTTCCTTTACAATTGATACCAGTTCTTTTTGGAGGCCTATCCTACGACGAACATAATGATGCGCTGCCTCGAATCGACCATATCTTGCACTCTCGCCCTCGATTCTACGAACACCGCGAAACTTGATATTATTGTTACCATCGTAAGTGCTGATAAGACAGCCATACGGGTGCCATTCTTTTGGTCTGTACGCAGCCCTAATCATTGTATAGTTGCCATTTTCTCCAGGGATTTTCATTGGCTTTGGAATGTAATCCCAGTTCCTGCCAACAATCGGCGTGTCCTGCGCCTTTGCTTGATTGAGATCTGTTGAAACTAAAGGACCCAGCATGTCGTACTTTGCCTTGCCCTCAGAAGAGTAAATGCCAGAGCCAGGTTTGCCTCTCTCTTCGGCAGGGAGATCACTCGTTGAAACTCTGGGCCTTTTCGAAGGCCTTCGGATGCCCGGAAATATTACTATAGTCATTTTTTTACTACTAATAAGAGATTACATTTAAGCTTTGCTATTCGATAACGTAAGATCATCTTAGTTTTTCTTAATCTGCTCAAGCGCCATATTATTAAATGTTACTGCGAAGTTTCTGAAATAAAGAAACAATCCTATACCATTATCGAGCGCATTGTGCTGGTACCAAGTGTGATGGCCCTTGATGCCATCGCGTTCAAGTTCATATTCCCTAAGTACGTCTGAAGGGATGGCATTGCTGACATCAAGAGAAAGAGTGGGATTTGGTACACTCAGTCTTCCTGTTTTTACCAATGCGATATTTGATGAGCCATAGGCGACATCGATCGAGTTCCCATCCTTTGCGTGCCAACCGATACTATCAAATAATATGTGCTGATGGGAATAGCGCATGCCTTGCTCTGTTATGAGCACATCAAGCGAGAACTTGAATCGGTCCCTGAATGCATTCAGATCCTCTTGCATTGAGGCAGGGATATAGTCTCGCACACTATCTATGAACGGTTGGCTGAAAGCGCGGTCATAAGCGATCACCTTGGGATGCACAGGAATGTATCGAGGCCCCAAAAAATAGGATGCAAGCGTGCTAAAGCCTCCCGTGTCTTTATAGAGCTGCCGAGTCTGATCTGAGATGAGCAGATCCCGATAAAGCAGTGGTTTCATAGCACAGGAGATTCGCATCCACCATATAAATCTAATTCAGCTATTATAAAAAAAACTGTAATAGTAATACAATTATTTTAATAACATTTATATATAAGTCTGCCCTCAGCTAGAAATACCTTAAACACCTCCGAAGGTGCAAAGCTTTTTTGCACCTTTTTTTGTTTTTGTTTAGGCCAAACCAGGGAACTGGACCAAGACAAAGCCCCCAACAAAAACAACTCTTACCCAATCAACACAAATAAAAAAATTAAGAAAAAATTAGATAATCAATCAAAAAATAATTAAAGATAAAAATGCCGTTAATAAATTCTGCGAACATCAAACTTTGCACTAAGATAGCCACTATCAATGCGCGACGTATTGGGAGCGCCTAAATAACCTGGCTTTTGATTTTTTAAAATTGATTAGATCATTTGAGAAATTAACAACAAACAAAACACAATGTGCGGAATCATCGGCTACATCGGAGAGAAGGAAGCGGCCCCTATCCTATTCGAAGGCCTAAAAAAACTAGAGTATAGAGGCTATGATTCCGCAGGGATATGCACCATAGATTCTGGGAAAACAATAATCGAAAAAGACATAGGAAAGCTCGATGAGATAGAATCTGATAAGCGAATTGACTTCTCAAACCTCAAAGGCACGGTAGGCATTTCGCATTGTAGATGGGCAACGCATGGAAACGTGACCAAGATCAACGCGCATCCAC
>CAZFPU010000265.1:0-2055 GCA_964521145.1 uncultured Methanosarcinales archaeon
TTCTTTTAGCCAAAGCTTCTCCAGGAAGAGTAGGAATATTGGACAGATCAACTGTTACTTCATATGGAGGAACCATCTTGGTAGCGAGCGTTGTCCAGTCAGCAAAGAATTGAACTACGAGATTAGGGCTTTTGTCATCAGTCACCGTAGCTTTCATTGTTGCTATTTTTCCATTGAGAGTAACGTCCATCTTTATTTGAGGAGGATAGTCTGCCCAAGGGGAAGCAATAGGAGTTTTTAATGCATCGGAACCTGCATGGTAGACAGTGTTACTTCCATCCCCTATTATTCTTGCGCTTTCAGGTGCCTGATTGGCAGCGATATTTTGATCTTTCCTGTTAAGATAGAAGTTTCCTTGCAAAGAAGGCTCTACACCAATTAAATCTGCAACTTTATGCCATGAGTTTGCATTCGCTTGCCAACCAAAATCAATTGGTTGAGCAACATTCTCAAATTTGCTCCCTATGAGATAGGTATAATCTGCAGAGCATGGTCTTGTGACAACTACTTTTTCCGCAGAAGGTGTGTCACAAAGATCATGAAGGTGAGTATAACCGATTTTAAGATTTCTGTATGTATTCCTTGCATCAAAGTGAGGTCTTGTGGGCGACTGTTCTGAAAAATAACCCGCAATGTTACTGCCAATACCTTCTGATCCATCTGCCTTTGGTCCTGTAATAAGGCTATCTTGTACAAATTTGTCAGTAATGGTTGAAGAAATGCCTTTTTTGCCGTTCTCAAGAGCTTTGATATTAAATAGGTAAAACTCTCCGACATATGCTCCCAATCGTGTTCCAAGCACTCCATTTCTCCAAGTCAAGAAATCTATCATTTCTTTTGGTTTGAAATGATTTTGCCAAGCTGAATGACCTCCCCATATAGTTGAATGGGCTTCGTTGTGGATAAAGAGTTCCCCGATGATCGTACCAATATCGTTCGCAGCAGTTTCAGCATGATGATAACCACCGCCACTTCCTTTTCCTCCCACACCTACATTACCAAGATGAGCAATTCCTCGTGAATTGGGCCAAAAGGAAACTGGACCGCGTTCAACAACACCTCCCCGATCTTCAAACCTTGCTTCTGTTGGATCAATGCCGATATTATGGATAAAAGCGAGATTTTTGCTAATACTTGCTAAACCTTTTATAAGGCCTCTCTCATCCCTTATGGGATCATCTTCTTCAAAATAACCGACGCCGCCGGAGGCAAATCCTACATTGTCTTCAATTAGAATCTCATCAGAACTATGGATGTTGATCCAGCGAAAGCCAGTATACCACAAGCCATTGCCGCGAATAGTCATCCCCTTTGAAGTTTCAAGCATCAGATGGGGATGGATGGGGTAACGAGAGAGTTTAAGATAATGCCCCATATATTTGAATTCAGCATACTGGATGTTCCCTTTTGAGCCATGCATCTGCATGGTGTGAGCAAATTTCCTGGTACCGACATCATTCTGTAGGGTTGATTCACTGCCTCCAAGAAGCTCTGTCTTGAATAAGATATTGCGAGTTAAGAGAGCAACTTCTCCCTTAAAAGGAGCAACGCCTTCGTGCTTAAACGATAAAGGTTTGTCAAGGGTTACTTTTGTTGTACCACCTGGCAGTTTCTCAAGAGCTGTAATAGTTCTCATTTCATTTTCCCAAGTATACGTAGCATCCTCTTGTCCACGAAAGTTAGTAAAGAGATGGGCTGGATTGCTCGTCTGGGTGATTATTACAGTTCCTCCAACGTACCAGTCACTCACATCGTTATCTACGACTACGAAGGATGATCCAGCAGAAGCATCTTGAGCTAATTTGCTCCATGTCCTCCATAAAGGAGCTCCATGTACTTCCCACCTGCTTCCATCCATTGCCCAGAGACCCTTGTCTGTGGCAGCAAAACCAAAACCTCCTACATACGCAGCAGCTTGTGCTTGGGTAAGTACAAAGATGACCTCTGATTTGATGTTCTTGGGGATGAAGTCTTGTGGGGTACCCATGTCAAGGTATCCACCCATCATTACGATGATGTTGTCGTTTGTTTTGATTCTGGTGTTTTTGGTTCTGG
>CAZFPU010000266.1:0-2030 GCA_964521145.1 uncultured Methanosarcinales archaeon
GGACTGCATAACTTCCTTTGGTGGTTCATTCGAAAAGATTCCGGCATAGCCACTCTGGCAAATTCCCATCACGACGATGGAGATTGCTATTGCGATCATTGTTTTCATTTTCTTCATACATTTCTCCTCATTTCGGTAACTTCTCAATCACGAGTCTGTATCTTCTGTCCTGATCGACAAAAGTTGATGTGAACAAGATAGCGGCGTCAGGAGTGCTGTCCTTGACGTTAAATAAAAGGGTCGTGATAGAAATTCCAAAATAGTCAGCAAGCTTCTTGATATAATGTAAATTCTTAGCAGACGGGAGTTGGCCCACACTCCACGAATGCAGAGTTGAGGATGGAATGCCAGTGATCTCGGCCACAGCGTGAACAGTCTCGTTCCCCCCCTATGTCAGGAATGATGTCGCATCCAAAAAGTTAAGATTCTTGGGGGCAGAAGGACATCAAAATGGGTCAGTATTCAGTAGGATTCAGAGAGCAAGCCGTTCAGAAGTTTCATAATCGAGGATCAAAGAATAGGGAGGAGGTCGCCAAGGAGGTTGGTGTTACCAGGAGGACTCTTTATAATTGGTCTAAGCTTTGTGCTAATAGCACAAGAATGAATAAATCAAATAGACGGCCCCAGGACTGGAGTGCAGCAGAAAAACTAAAAGCGGTGATCGAGTTTGAGGTGCTCGCCGTTGATAAGCGGGGTGAGTTTCTCAGAAGCAATGGACTCCATTCTGAACATATCGAAGCATGGAAAAAAAGTATGCAGGATGGGCTTGAGTCAGGCACCAGCCCCAAAGCGCAACGTATGGAGATGAGTGAACTTAGAGCCCGTAATAAAGAGCTTGAGCGTGATCTCAACCGCAAGGATAAAGCGCTTGCTGAGACTACGGCTCTTTTAGTTCTTAAAAAAAAAGCAGACTTGATTTGGGGAACCGGGGACAAAGAGTAGAACTCGAGGATCGTAAACAATGCAGCAAACTAGTAAATGAGGCGGTGGACGCCGGAGCAACTCGTGCTACCTCTTGCCAGCTCTTAGAGCTTTCGGTGCGCACCTTGGAGCGTTGGGAGAAAGATCCGGAACAGGTTGACAGGCGTGCGGGGCCCCGCACGCCTCCGCCACATAGTCTGACTGACGAGGAGAAAAAAATGATTATTGAAGTGTCTAATTCATCTCTGTATCAAGATCTATGTCCATGGAAAATAGTCGCAAAATTAGCCGATTCTGGCCGATATTTAGCAAGTGAAAGCAGCTTCTATCGTGTTCTAAAAAAAGCAGATCTACTTAAACATCGCTCAAAGAGCAAACCCAGAGAGCACAAACGGCCAAAAGATTTAATAGCAATAAATCCTAATGAGGTGTGGAGCTGGGACATCACTTTTCTGAAGAGCCCAATAAAAGGGATTTATTATTATCTCTATCTCGCAATGGACATCTACAGCCGAATGATTGTTGGTTGGGTTATTGAGGAAGTCGAAAGTGCTGAGCACGCAGCACGCCTCATCACGCGGTCCTGCCAGGAACATGGAGTTATTCAGGATCAACTAACGCTCCACTCAGACAATGGTGGCCCAATGAAGGGGGCTACTATGCTTGCTACTCTTCAGAAGCTTCATGTGGCCCCTTCCTTTAGTCGGCCTTCTGTCTCAGATGATAACCCGTTCTCCGAGTCATTATTTAAAACCTTAAAGTATCGACCTTCCTATCCTAACTGGGCGTTCGCAAGCATTAATGAGGCGAGAACGTGGGTAACAAAATTTGTAGACTGGTACAATACCGAGCATTTGCATAGCGGGATCAGATTCGTTACCCCTAAATCTCGCTACTACGGCATGGATACAGCAATCCTAATAAATCGCCATAAAGTCTATGAACATGCAAAACTTAAAAATCCACTACGCTGGACACGCCAAACGCGCAATTGGTCAATTATTAAAGAAGTCAGACTTAACCCAGGGAAGGAGATAAAGAATGTTGATCAAATGTTAAGAAATAAGGCTGCTTGAAAATAAATACGACATCTTTCTTGAAATTTTCCG
>CAZFPU010000267.1:0-1777 GCA_964521145.1 uncultured Methanosarcinales archaeon
ATAGATACCAGCACATCATCATACCCAGCAAAGAACGGGCTCATGGAATGATATGCAAGATATTGTGCATATGTGAATGGCTGCTCCTTCATTATCCTCAATGCTCCCTGCAATTCGTCAAACGTTGCTGGAGGCCTTTGGAGGTGACATCTCATGCTAAGACGCTTAAGAACAACATCTACAATCGGGCTGGTCTCATCAAACTTTCTTGTTCCTTTTAGTGTGTAGACAATATCCTTGAATGCATGCTCAAGCAGATCCCTGTTATATCTGAATAATGTGTGACATATTCCATATTCGCTATGTTCTATATACAATGGCGAGTTTTCTGCGTCAATGTAAATATCTGTAACATGATTCCGGTCAATTGCTAAATTCTCTATCGGAGCCCCAAGACCAACGATCCATGCCGCGGCTTCTCTTCCCATCGCCATTGCCTGCTGCGGCGTAATCTGAATACTGTTCAATATGGCCTGATCCAGAAAGTACTGCCTGTACTCTCTGGTTTTCAAATCCATCAAAATATTGTAATCTGCATTTTCAAATTGTTCCTTCAACTGTTCAGTGATAAGTCTTTTGAGCATCTTCCTCAGATCATCGCCAAGCTCTTCTATCTCCTTATTCCTTTGCACATAAAGATATGCATCAGCTCCAGGAACCTCGTATATCTGAACCTCTATTCCATAAGACAACGAGTAAGCTGCATTTGCTGATTTTATTGGCTTTGCTTCTGCAGGAATATCAAGAATGATCGATGATACGAAATACATGCTTTTGAGCCCTACAACCGAAAGGAATGCAAGTCTCATATCTCCGGTTTTTTTGGTTAGGGCATACATTTTTGTTTCTGTGAATCTTTTCAGTATTCCATTAACCCATGCCTTGAATGTTTGGTATCCCTTCATGAACACCTGCTTTTCCGGTGCCTCCTCCTTGTATTCATCAAGTTCTCTTCCAGCCATTACAGGGTTCATGAATGCGTATTCATAGAATTTGCGAAGTTTTTTTCTCCTATTGTCAAATTGCGGGTCTTGCTTGTTTCCGTATATTTCTTCTTTCATAAGAAGCGATTCTATCTGCCTGATAATTCCAGAGTATTCTGTTAGTATCGTAGTCTGTTGCTCAGTGAGTTCTATGACTATTTCTTCTTCGTACCGTATCGTCTTGATGGGTTTTTCTATGGTAGATAAATCCTTCAGATGAAGATTCAAAAACTCTGGCGATGCGAATTCGTACGGGCATTTGGCCATATCCAATATTGCTCTTGTTCCTTCAAGGACCAGGTTGCACATGAAAGCGGTTTCGCAGATATGGTTTTTAAAGTTGTGAGTGCACTTTTCCAGGGTATTCTCCTTATTTTAAAAATGTTAACCTGTATAAGAAAGTGTTATGCGTCTAGTCCATAATGAATTAACAAAACCACAACGAATGTTGCGGGCATATACGAATCGCGATGTGCCACCTTATGGCTTTAAGGGCAACCCGATGCTTTTTGATGATGGCAGGAGAATAGAGCATGACCTTACGCATTTTCACCTGAGCCGCTATACCTATCTGTTGACCGTTCTTGTTTCTTCTGCATGCGAATTGTTTGACCACGAGATTTTAAAAGGGCCGGATAGCGATGAATGGCAGTATAAGCCCAAGGCGAGAGTAACCCACGACGAGATTATGGCAGCCGGCAGGTCAACTGCATACCTACATGAAAGGGCTAAAGAGTATGGGCGCGAACGCTGCCAAAAATTTTTGGCAGTGATGGATAGATTGGATGACGAAG
>CAZFPU010000267.1:1787-2002 GCA_964521145.1 uncultured Methanosarcinales archaeon
CTATTGTCAATGACATTTATGAACGGGCTGTTCGAAACCTTGAATCTTGTATATCCTACATCGTACTGCTCCATCTGCCAGAAAGAGAAAAAGACCTTCTGGATTCAATGCGTGCGTATGGAAACGATTCCGTGCTGTATAATCTTCTTGCAGACATTGTCCTGCATGGGTTGAAAAACCGTGACTGCGCTTTGCTGAGCGAAAAGGAAAACATT
>CAZFPU010000268.1:0-1952 GCA_964521145.1 uncultured Methanosarcinales archaeon
ATCAATGGCTCTGTCTTTTCCCTGTAAACCTTCAGCCTTTCTTTTATAGCATTCGGCTTGTCGTCTTCCCTCTGGTATAAGGCGCCAGAGCACTTGTCGCAGAAGCCTTCCCTATTTGGCTTGATAAAATCAAGATGGTAGATAAAGCCGCACTTCCTGCATACTCTTCTTCTTGATAGCCTTTCAACAATGATGTTGTCTTTTGCCGCTAGGTTGATCACCGTATCTATCTTGGTCACTTTGTCAAGGGCATCTGCCTGCACAATTGTTCTTGGAAATCCATCGAGAAGATATCCTTTCTTGGCATCGCCTCTCTTAAGGCGCTCTTGGACCATGCCAATAACAACCTCATCGGGAACTAAAAGGCCTTTATCCATGAACTGCTTTGCTTTCATCCCAAGATCGCTTTTATTGGAAACATTCTCCCGAAGCATGTCTCCCGTTGAAATATGCGGATAGCCTAACTTTTTGCTTAATTTATTTGAAACCGTGCCTTTGCCAACGCCTGGAGGGCCCAGCATTAGGATATTCATCCAAAATACCCCAGTCGCTGCTCCCTTTTTGTTTCCTTGTCCCATGAAAGCTTCATTTCACCAAGAAAAAAAAGCAGATCTTTTTTGAGCTCTTTCCACTGGGCAAAAAATGAAATAACGAAGGCTGCCATCTCCTGCTCATTGTTCTTAAGCATGAGCTCTATTATGGTTCGATGCGTTTTCATGAGCTTTTTGAAGAGGGAGAACAAGCGCTCCTTATCGGAATCCTCGATGAAGGTGGCCTCGTGCATGTTGCTCATCGAGCTTGGCTCTGGCTGCAGAAGATCGTTTAGGATATTTGCGTAGAATTCGATTCGTTCCCCTGTCTTGTGTAAAATGTTCTTGAGCAGATGCTGCTTTTCGCAGTCATAGACCTCAAATTCAGAGTCAAGATCCGCATACGCAGGGAGCTTGTATTTTTTTCTAAGAATTTCGTATGCTTCAGATATTTCGTTCATGGGTTAGGCAAGTAAGTGGGTGTTTAAATGTTTTACCATATCGGGTTGCGGTGGAAAAAAAAGATTGGTATCATCAGATTGAACATATCATACTTCAAAATTAATCGATGAGGGAAGAATTCATTGGATTATCAAAGAAAATTTATTCAGTATGCCTTGGCATTATTCTACAGCGAGGCCTGCGCTCGTTTTACCAATGCGCTCGGGCTCGCCTAAAGATAATCAGTATATGAGATTGAATGACTCGGGAATTCCACCACTCTTTGCAACTCACTTCTTGCCCTTCCTTTGATAGAGTCCAATCAATTGAGCCTGTGCTAGAATGTGACCAACCATCGTTTTCTCAACGACAACTTTTGTTGACGCCTTGGGTAACTCAAGGGGCGTATCGAGGGCATAGAGCTTGAAAAAATAGCGATGCGTTCCGCTCGGAGGGCAAGGGCCACCATATCCTTCTTTTCCCCAGCTGTTTTGCCCAGAAACACCTAAGGGTTCATCTCCTTTGCCCACTTTTGCTGTTGAAGGGAGGATATTGAAGACAATCCAATGGTCCCACGTTCCCCTCGGCGCATCGGGGTCATCCATTATAAGAACCAGGCTTTTGGCATCCTTTGGGACATCCTCGAATCGCAGCTCAGGACTCACATCGGATTCATCGCATGTATATGCGCTTGGTATCGGCTCGTTATTTTTGAATGCAGGGCTTGTTAATTTCATGATATCACCATCATATCTAATGCATCCAGTCTTCTTTTACTTTTCTTTTTTTTATGAGTGAGTAAAGAAAAACTCCCAGACACCAACCAGAATCTTTAAATAGCCTGCTCCTAGGAAATGTGCATGGCATTCGTAAAAGATATCATGACTAGGGATGCGGTTTCCATCTCAAAGACAAAGAAGCTGCATGATCTGATTAGCCTGATGTCAAAAGGCGACACGAGCTGCGTCTTTGTAATGGACA
>CAZFPU010000269.1:0-1939 GCA_964521145.1 uncultured Methanosarcinales archaeon
GAATACGATGCCCCATTGTTCTCAATGACTGATGGAAAATATTGGGTGTTCAATGGCCTTTCATTTTTTATTACCGATTGTAGTTCAGGGTAGGATAATGAATCATTCTTTACCACTAATGAATCCGTTAACCTCAATGAAAAATCCATTGTCTCATCTTTGGTAAATTCGCAATAATTCCAATTGGCGACGCAAGTGCATCTTCCTTTTTTGCAGGATTTCCTGCAACATGAATTTTTCTCATCCCAACTATAATGCGATGCCTTGACTTGATTTATGACAGTGAGATCGGCCCTCAAAGATTGGGAATAATCGCTCATGATGAAATCAACCTGCTTCTTATTTCCAATGAGGTCGGTGTCCTGATAGACCTGCAAATTGGTTAAATCTTTCATTGATTGGAACCGTGTTCTGCAATCGCCATAGTCATTGGTTGGTCCCCTGCCGCAATATTTTGATCCCATATCCTGCTCATCTGGAACAAGAAGCTGGTAATCGTATCCTATGAACAATGTGCTTTTCTTTGGCGCGATAACAGCAACATCCGTATAGACGGATGGCGTTATTGTCATTATTTTCATCCAGGCTTTTGCAATCCCCTTCACATTCCTAACTTCAATCCCTAAAGGAGCTTCCTTGAAATCAAGCATTGAATTCCATTCCTTGAGCTGGCTATGGAAATCCGGATAGGGTTTGGTAACTATCAAATCCAAAATCATTCTTTTTCTCTCACTCTCTTCAAGACCTTCTACCATGTCTTGGCTTGGGCATTCTATATCTAGCATTGGACAGTACTCCAAACTCAATGTATCCGGACTTGCATGAACCGAAGGAAATACCAAAAGGGGGATTAAAAAAAGGAAAAAGATTATCCCCATATTTTTCTGAGTAAGCCAACTATTGTCAGGGAGAGAGACACCAACAATGCTCCGATAATCCATCCCCTGATTTTAGCCATCAGTTCCTTTCGGGCTTCTGGATCGTCTTTCTTGAACACATAAACCGCTCCAGCTCCAACGACTGCTAAGCCAAACAATACCCAAAATATGGCTATTCCGATTCTCAGAATCTCGTTAATTCCGCCAGTCGTCTTCGATATTATCTGATCTCCTTCAGCGGTCTGCGCAAATACAAGTGCGCTCATGGTTGCCATAAGCAATAACATGCTTAGCAACATAGTCTCTTTTTTCATATCATTCACCTCAATTTTTTCCTTTTTTCAATCGGAACACTATGGTTCCTTCTTGATTGTGCGATTCGAACTCATGGCTTTCTAGGATGTTTGTCTTGATCTCAAATTCCAGCTGCCTGCTCTCCTTTTTATCCAATCCATACGTATCTTTGATTATAGAAACGAGTTCTGGGATCTTGAACATCCCCTTGGATGCAAAAACTATTTTTGCTGCTGATACGCATATTTTGCTTCTTGCAACGATATCCTCATTGTTGTCGGTTGTTGGCCATGAATTGTGCTGTTGTTTGATCTTATGGCATATTGATGCATTGTCTGGTGAAAGTCTGGCATGATGCTTTCCAAAGGAGAATGAAGGCATTGACAGCTTAGGCAAACTGAAATGGTAATTTGACATGAAGCTATGACGCTTAACTTCAGGCTGTTTCAATATCACAGTGTCATGACGAATTTTGTTTGAAAAATGATGGACCCCAAAATGGAATAGTATCACCAACACTATCAAAAGCAAAAGTGATGCTAGTATCGTAAATCCAAATTCCTGAAAGAACAAATAAGGGCTGTGCATGGCATTCAAGCTAAGGGGCATTCCAAGCAGCTCCAATAATGAATCCATCCAGTCCATTTTTGTTTCACTCAGTGTCTTTATCAAGGTCTTTTGCGATGCTAAACTTGTTATCCTTGAATTTCAAAACAAAATTGTTCATATCATGGTCGATGTAGCGCATCTTCTCAATTGAAAATTTC
>CAZFPU010000270.1:0-1932 GCA_964521145.1 uncultured Methanosarcinales archaeon
TTATTATAAGGCCAGACGGCGCAGTAATAACAAACTATCATGTTATAAGCAATGCTGTTGATATTGCTGTAAAGGCAGGCCATGCCTAATTTCCAGTTTTTTCTGACACGTAAAAAACAGCGCATTGAGTAGCTTTGCGTCAGGACAAAATAATAAAATGAAAACCATTAAAACCGTAGCAGAAGAAATTAATATAGCTGCCAAGAACTATAAAATGCGTGATTTCCAAGCGATTAGGCGACGAATCAAAGGAAAATCGCGGACTTTTAAGATTTTTACCGGTTCAACCATTCATATTGCTAAAAAACCCAATGATAATGAATATGCATTCCATGATGGAGGGAGAAAAGAACTCCAGTTCAACATCGGTTTTGAAGGCGACAATAATGAATGGCTTAGATACGGAATTGCATTTTCCCTTGAGCGCAGTCAAACACTCTCGGACCCGATGGTTCTCAAACCGAAAATTTTGAAACTGAATGAGTACATACGTAAAAACCAATCTGAACTGGAAGACATCCGTTTTTGGTATTATACTGACACCCGTCATCAGAAACAGAGAAGCGCCACCCTTTCGGTTACGCCAATTCCCGAGAGCCTAATTGGTGTTGATACCTTCCTTTTCTTCGGCAAGATGTCTCCAAGAGACACAATACAACCAATGGAAGTTCTTTTTCTTTTTGATCGCCTCCTGCATATCTATGAGTTCGTCGAGGGCGAATCTCCGTTGAAAAAGAATCCTGCCGAGCTGAATAAAGGCTTTCAGTTCAAAGCGGGTTGTTCTGATAAGATGGAGACCGCAATCCATCGGTCGCAGGCAACAACGAAAGCAGTTATGCTCCACCACAACAAACTTCAAGCAATTCTTCACTCCATCCTTTCACAAAAATATGGGGAAGACAATGTCGGAACAGAGAATGATACAGGACGTGGTTCGCGTGTGGATTTGGTCGTGCGTGATGGAAATAAACATAGGTACTATGAAATCAAGACCAGTCCAAGCATAAGAGACTGTTTGCGTGATGCAATAGCGCAGTTGATTGAATACTCATATTGGCCAGGCGGTAACGAGGCAGGTGCTTTGATAGTTGTTTCAGAGAACCCTTTGACCTCTGATGCGAGATGCTACTTGCGGATGCTGCGCGAGCGTTTTCATCTGCCAATCTTCTACCAGCACCTTGATCTAAAAGAAGGAAATCTTGAAGAATCAGAATAGAGAATAAACAAGAGTGCACAGGAAGGGTGCACAGGGTCAGGTCAGCCACCCTGCCCAACCTCAGCCCATTGCTGATATGCCCTGCCATTAATATGCCTGTGAACTGAATCAGGCAGATTCAAGCTTATTTCCTTTCCAACCGCTCATCTCAAAGGATAATTGATTAAAAAGGGGGCATTAGGCGATCTTTTTTTGCTTTTTGATTATTTCAGTTAATGACCTCAGGGCTTGATTTACAGAGTCATGATCCGGGAAATATTTTACAACATCCGGCTCAATAACTACAACATTTGTGCCTTCCGCATACCTTTTTGCATATTTCCCCTGAACGCCTTTACTGAAATCATACTCTTCAAGCATATCTCTATCTTTTCGCATTCTCTTCATATTGCTTCCTCTCCTTTTTTCCTGCTTTTCTTGCGCTTATTATTCTGATTTTATCTCCCCTTTCTGTATGAATAATTACCAAAAGACGATTTTTAGAGGTATTTCCTATTAAAATTTGTCTTTCTTCTTCATCAGAATGCAGAGGATCAGAAATCGTCAATGACAAGGTATCTCTAAAAACTGTGCTTGCTTCATCAAAAGAGATGCCGTGTATTTTTATATTTTTTCTATTTTTGTTGGGGTCCCATTCAAATAAAAGCATATTGCATCACTTTTGATTTATTATAGCTTTTATAGTGCATAGAGTCATCTCATTTATATTGTCCAGC
>CAZFPU010000271.1:0-1926 GCA_964521145.1 uncultured Methanosarcinales archaeon
GAGTTCACTAATCTTTTGCATATGTCCTTCTTTGAGATTCTTCTCCAATATCTTCTTATGCGCATTAGCTTCCTCATCTAACACAAGAGCATTGGATGCGTCTTTTCGTAAAGTCTCCAATGCCCAATAAGTAAAAAACAATTTTACCTCTCTGCCTAAAGCTAAGGCGGCTAAGGCACAAGACATTCCCTGATAAAGGCGGTCATAGGAGCTGCTATGTAAAATGAGGGCTAAGGCCTTCTTCTGTGTATTCATAATTTTATCCTTCTATCGAAATGCTATTACAGCCAAAACTATAAAGAGCAACGTATGAAACACCTCAATATAGCCAACGGCGCGCACTGTTATTGGTTTTTTATAACGCTTTGCTATTAACCACAAAACTCTTAAAGTAACCGGCATTAAAACAAATAGGGTGAGCGCCGGCAAGACATTGATTCTTATCAATCCGATAGTTGTCAAAAACGCCGCCATATGAAAGACGAGCGAGGGCATCCCTGCCTTCAGGCGCTCAAGAAACTCTCCCCCGGCCTCAAGACGTTTTCTGGTCAAATACCGCACCCGAAAAACGCTTCCCGCAAAGAAGAAAAAACAAAGCAACCAAAGGCCAAGCGTTTTCAAAGAATAAATTCCCCAAGCAGTATATTCTGCAGCCGGTGCAAGAATGCTCAAGCCCAGAATGTTGTTGATTTCGCCAGCCAGAGTTAAATCTTTTCCCTTTTTAGCCAGATATAAGCTCAAAGCTATTATGACAAGCGAAACTGTTCCTAAGGGGATGAGAAACCAGCGCCTATATCCAAAGACCAGCAATACCCCGCTCAATAGAAAGATACCCGCATAAAGCGTAAACCAGGTAAACAGATTATTCCTTACCGTATCAGACTTAAAATACCCGCTTGCGGTGTATCGTGCGAAGAATGCCGCCAGAACTGCAAGCAGAAGCAGCATTGACTCAATGCCGAACCTTCCTCAGAGCAAGGTGCCGAGAATAAAACTGGCGATGAGAATCGACCAGGCGCCATGCTGTCTCGGTATAGTTCGAGAGAATGACATTGGTTGTTACTTTTTCTTGCGGATAGTTTCAGCCCACTCGAGAAGGGGCACGCCTGCTTTTCGTGCCTCAGCAAATCTCTCGCCTAAGTTATCGATTTCCTTTTTGCTCAGCCGCTCCGAAAGTATTGCCAGGCCGTCACAGTTTGAGACGTGAACTAAGATCGCCCTCGCTGCGTTAGCTGCTTGTTCGGCCTCTTCATCCGTAAGCGTCTCTTTCTGCAAAAGCTGGGCGCAGATGCGAGCTGTTTCGATAGCGCCATCATGCTCTTTTAATAATTGATCAACATATTCGCCCAAAAAAACTTTTAACGCCGGATAGAGATTTTCTTCTTCATATCTGAAATGCGGCCCTACCAACGTATTGAGATCACCGAGTATTTTTCTTGCCTTCACAACATCTTTCGAATTCAAAGCGTCGAAGATATCCAAGATCCCATCCCTCACCTTCCTGTGGTCCTCTCTGAACTCCGCAATTGGATCTAACGTAACCATCTCACTTGCCTCCTTCGATTCTCTTTATATTCACAATCCAATCCTTCGGACCTTGCTTCTCGTATTGCCATTCGTACTTATCCTTATATTCCACTTCGAACTGATAGCGCAATGGTTTCGGGTCATGATCATTGATTATCTTCAACGTCTGGCCTGCCTTTAAACTATTCCAGAGTTGAAATATCTTCTCATGTCTCTCAAATGGCGGCATCGACCGCAAATCCAATATCTGAATATCCTCACCCATATCACTCACCTCCTTTCCAAACTCCACAAATTCGACTCTCCCATGCAAGACGCAACCCTTCATGCCGGGTTCGCATATCTTCTCCATCTTCTTGCAAAGCTCGCCTAGTTGATGCGGGCATAGCCAGCTCATCC
>CAZFPU010000272.1:0-1897 GCA_964521145.1 uncultured Methanosarcinales archaeon
TTTTCCAGGAACACGCGTGCAAAAAGATGGGGTGACATACGGCATTCATGGAATCAACCATGATTTTCGGATGCGCCACTTACTGCGCTCAACATTTTCTGCTATTCCAGAAGATACAGCACTGGTGTTTGAAACTGGTCTCAAAGGGCAGTATTCATTCAAAAACGGACATGAGCACCAGCGATTATCCGAATTCCAATTCGCGACAGATGATATTCTTTTCAAGCAAGATACATGGGGGGTTATCAGAACAATAACAGATGGAAAAAAGCTTCCGCGAATAAAGCGTTTGCAGGATCTTATCGATGACCGTACGCTTACTGGAGAGGCACATATCACTCTTGAGGATTTAATCCTCCCTGACCATCTTGAGCGCGCATTTCCAGACTTCATTCTCCGGGGCGAAGATGCCAAAAAGACCGGCTACGGGGTGAGTCTTTTATTGCGATCTCTTTCCCAGTCCTATTTCATGCAAGAGGTCGCTCAACAAACTGGGGTGACACAAGTGCATGCCATAGTCGGAATGGGTCATGAGCATGACATCGCGACATTCTTACGTTATCCTGACGTTGCTGATGAATTAGCTTCAAGGTTTTCTCCTACAGGGGCATATATTCCATCTGCTGTGTTTGATCGTGCAAGTGTATCAGAAAGATTAGCCAGCTATTCTCTTTTCCATTTGTTTTCTAGGGTGATGTTTCCTATTTGCACCTCTGTCTTTGCCGGGTTTGGACTTGGTGCAGGTGTAATATCCATTAACCATGATAATCCTGGAGGTTACGCCTTTGTCACCCTGGGCACTTTTGCAATGGCGACATCAGCATGGATGTACAACAAATTGGGAAAAGAATTCGTTGAGGTAGGTATTAATCTTATTAACCACATACGTTCTGAACGTTAATTCTCGGCTTTGTAGAAAATCGGGTAATTTTCGGCTTCGCTTATAAATGTGCATTAGACAGGAAATCTGTTTCTCGACGGCACGCTCAGCCAAAAATTGTTTTCCTTTGTAGATTTTCTGCAAAGCCTTAATTCCCAAAAGGTTTTTATACCATAAACGCTTTGGATTGATGTGGTAGGGACTTCTACCACGTTTCATTCATGAGCTCTGACATCATTGCACGTATCGAGTCAAGTAGTTGGGAGGATCTTGAGGAGATTGTCAAGCGAGATGAGATTGGCATCAAGCTTCCTTGGAGGATGCGTACGTTGGGCAATACGCATCCCTACTTTCTTCGTGAAGTCGTGAGTCTGTCGTATGCGCTTCATGCCGGGCCGCGGATCAATGAGAATCATGATTTGAAAATTGATTTTCCAGGGACAATCATTTCTCCAGCGTATGTTCCTGGGTTTGTTATTGATACCAAGGATGTGACGTTTTGCCTGCATGGCATCGTCCACACTAAAATGATGCAGAATTTGTTGTATGAATCGTTTGCAAAGACTCCAGAGGGAGTTGCGATAGTGATGGAGCCTGGGCTGCATAGACTGTATCCAGGGGTAAATGGGTTTCGTCAGACACGACGAAGTGAATATCAGTTTGTTCCCGATGAGATTGCATACGCGAATCCAATAGGCCTCTCGATGCTTGGTGGAACGAGCTGGTTTCGAATGAAGTTCCTGCAAAAACAATTGGAATACCTTATTGATGATAGGACGCTCACCATCGGCAATGCTCCAATCAGTATAGAAAGCTTTCGACTTCCAAACGATTTAGAACGAGCATTCATTCCCTACATCTTCACGGAACTTGACCACGAAAATCATCGCTATGCCGCACTCACGATGCTGCGTTCGCTTGCAGAATATTGCTTCTTGATAGATATCGCAAAACAGACAGGTGCGAAAGAGGTCCATGGAATCTATGGGATCCTCCATGAATTTGACATAGGTCTAT
>CAZFPU010000273.1:0-1887 GCA_964521145.1 uncultured Methanosarcinales archaeon
TTCAGACGACGATTGTCGTCTGCAAACATGTTGGCAAAGATAAAGATGGCAACCCATATGACTGGGTTTTCGCGACCAACCTCAGGCCCGGCTATGGCCTGGTTGAAATGTACCGGAGGCGCTGGAACATCGAGACAGGATTTCGCATCATGGAAGAGGGCAAAATCAAGACGAAAAGCAATAATCCACTGATTCGTTTTTTTTATTTTCTCTTGCGAGCATTGTTGATGCTCGCCTGGACGCTGCATAACTCATTTCGAAGGTACTTTACGTTCAAAGGATATATACGCTTAGTTGAGCGCTTACTTCGAAAAGAGGAGGTTTACAAACCTCCGCCAATTCTACCTTTGTTCTAAAAAGCGGCTAATTCTTAGAGGAATAGCGCTACGCTATTTCCACAAATGCTACGGGAAAAAGGACGCATTGAAACGAAAAGCACGAAAATCTATAAAACCAACGACAGAAAAAAAAGCTTCAACCACAGAATTGAATTTTTGTATTTTTAAATATCGGAGATACTGTAGCTTGCGAAACCTTTAAATAACCATTCCCTTTTTGTTTTCTATGGTTGAACACAATAAGTTCAAGATAGCAACTCTAGGGTCTCATTCTGCATTGCAAATATTGAAAGGAGCGCACGACGAAGGGTTTTCTACGATATGCATATGCCCGCAGGGACGCGAAAAAATCTATCGGCAATTCAAAGTCGCTGATGAGATAATAACCATAAGTAAATATGCTGACCTCTGGGAACTCCAGGAAGAGCTCATCAAAAAAAATGTCATCTTTATCCCGCATGCATCCCTAATTGAGTATTTTGGGCTTGATAAGGTAGAAAAATTCAGAGTCCCTTATTTTGGAAACAAGCATATTCTTAGGTACGAGTCTGATAGGAAAATTGAGCGCCAGTGGCTCAAAAGCGCCGGCCTACAAGTTCCTTTGCTATTTGATCATCCTAAAGATATCAATCGTGCTGTCATAGTCAAATTCCACGGAGCTGGTGGTGGCAAAGGATATTTCCTCGCAAAGGATGAGAAGGATTTCAACGAGAAATTCACACTGCAAAAATATGAGAAGGATTATGTCATACAAGAATACATCGTTGGCGTTCCTATGTTCATCCATTATTTCCATAGTCCGCTTACTAATGAAGTGGAGATCATGGGTTTTGATAAGCGTTATGAGAGCAATGTCGATAGTCTAGGAAGAGTCTCGGCAAGAGACCAATTTGCGTTACCAAAGATCGATCCAAGCTATGTCATTGTGGGAAACATCCCTATTGTGGTCAGAGAGAGCTACCTTCCAAGGATTCTGGAAATGGGCGAGCAGGTAGTCGAAAAAAGCCACAACTTCGCCAAGCGAGGCCTCTGGGGACCTTTCTGCCTCGAAAGCATCATAACTCCTGAAGGAGATATCTTTGTCTTTGAGATCAGCGCAAGAATAGTAGCAGGCACCAATCCCTATATCGATGGTAGTCCGTATACAGCGATACGATACAAGGAACCAATGAGCACCGGAAGAAGGATTGCGCGAGAGATCAAGCTAGCGATCGAGAGCAACCAGCTAGATAAGGTATTGGGCTAAAGAGTATTCAAAAAATACCCTAGAACAAACCCATTGCACTAAGATATCGATCAATAAGATGCCGCACGCATTGGTGCGGCCTAAATAACTCGCATTTAAAGAAATAAGAACAGGATGAAAGTAAATTGGAACTTACAAATAAGACTCAACCAATAAGATTACCAATCCATAAAGCATAAAAGCAACAAAAGTACCAAAAAAAACACGAACAAATATCAGGAAAACATTCAAGATCATTTTGTCTTATTCAAAAAAAGAGGTGAAGGCAGCGAGGTGAAACCCATGAGAAAAATAATACCAGTC
>CAZFPU010000274.1:0-1868 GCA_964521145.1 uncultured Methanosarcinales archaeon
ATTTTTTCTGGCTCTTGGGCTTCTACGATAGCTCATTTAAGTTATTGGTCTTTCCGAAAGATTTAAAAAGATGTTCTAAGAGTTAGAAGAACCAATATGACAAAAAAAGGGCAGGCAGCGTTAGAATTTCTGACAACTTATGCGTGGGCGTTCCTGGTCATCCTAATCATGGTCGGGGCCTTGGCTTATTTTGGAATCTTAAGGCCAACCAAGCTTTTACCTGATCGATGCAACTTTGGGACAGAAATAAACTGCGTCGACTTCGCGCTTCGATATGGGACTACGGGACTTGACGGGTCGATTAACCTAAGGCTCAAGAATAGTTTTGGCGAGGCTGTATACGTCAATAGCATAAACATAACTAGTGATACATCTACTTTATTGACTTGTACGCTATCCACGCCTTCGATAGCATCGCCTGGTTTCTTGTGGAACACCGATGCAACCCAAGACTTTGCATTCATCACCTGCAATACGGCAGCATCAGGGTTTGTCCAAGGGGAAAAATCACGTTTCGACATAAGACTCACCTATTATTCAGCAAAAACAAGCGCGACATACGCAAAGCAGGTCTCCGGAGAAATATTCGCGACTGTCGTTTGATTTGCTATTGTTATTATTTTTTCTTATATGATCGTTTAATCTCCGTCGTTGTTCACGTGAGAATTTTTTTGTCAAAGCCCATCAATCACAACCTTTTTAACATACCATTCACATAAAACCAAAAAAAGAGGGAGTATGCACACAAAAAGAGCGCAGGCAGCAATAGAATTTCTAACAACCTATGCGTGGGCATTCCTGGTCATAATGATAGCGGTTGGCGCGATCTATTATTTTGGCATCTTTGACTTTGCCAAATTCGCTCCGCAGCAATGTATCTTCAGTTCGCAGTTCGAATGTGTGGATTTTGCACTCAGTGGCGATGAGGTGCGGGTATTGCTGCTCAACAACATCGGTGAAGATATCCGAGTCGAAGCCCTCAATATTACTAGCGATGATGAAACCGCACTAACCTGCGCCTCGATGCCCGCGGCATTCGATTGGGACTCTGGAACAGAAGTCAATCTCGTTTTTGATGGATGCATCGGTGGCAATTTTCTTCAAGGGGAGCGAACCGAGTCTACGATCACGCTGATATTCTACGCGCCCGCAACACCCTCGCAGCCGCGCCACCAGATCCATGGGGAGATACATGCGACAGTTAACTAGAGCCCAATCCTCGGTTGAATACCTTATGATAATAGGTATTACCCTTGCAGTGATCGTTCCTGCGGCGTATTTTTTCTTTCGCTATTCTTCAAGCTCTTCGTATGAGATCGTCGACTCCCAGCTTAACAACGCGGGGCTTTTGCTGCTCGATCAGGCAAAGACAGTTTATTATTCAGGAAGCGGATCAAAACTGGTTGTTGAGATCGAAATGCCCCGGGAGCTCGATTCGGCGTACATACTGGGAAATCGCGAACTGGTCTTTAATGTGACTTCACCGCTTGGAACCCAGGAGATGGTATTTTATTCACCAATAAATATAACGACATCTAGCTGCGTAGCAGAGTATTGCGATCTTTCGCAGATAAGTGGAATTGGATTAAAACGAATACGCCTAGAGTCGGTGCAGAATGGAAATCAGGTCCTTATTTCGACGGTATAGATCATGTCAAGATTAAGTGGTACCAATGACAACTTTGACCAATGAACTAAATCCAATAATATTATTTCCTATCTTATCTAAAAAAAATAAAGCAAAGGCCAGTACCATCATCAGGTCGAAATATCTTATATCTGATAGCGAAGGTGTTGCGGGGGTCGCCCCCCCGCTTCCCACCAAGTCTGGCAGGTGTGTGCGGCATTCACTTCGTTCAGCCCCACTG
>CAZFPU010000275.1:0-1855 GCA_964521145.1 uncultured Methanosarcinales archaeon
ACATAAAGGGCAAATTAGGCTTAAGCAACGCCGGAAGCTTGAAACTGCTCAGAAACCTGCATGAGAAGGGCTTTCTTGTGAGCAAGAAAATGGGCAACGCCATATTCTACAAGGCAAATGTCAACAATGAGTACGTCCTCAAGCTCCTGGAACTCATCATTATGGAGAATGAGAGCGCTTCCCCTTATGTCAAGGGATGGATGGTGGAGTTGCAATCCTTTTCCCCCCTATCAGATGCCATACTGCTTTTCGGTTCACTCCTTGGGAAAGGAAAGGATGCCCATGATGTTGATGTGTGCTTTATCCTCAAAGATGCTGAGGATTATCAAAAAATGCATCGCAAAATTGATGATCTCAACAAGAAGGGAAGATTGAGAGTGCACCCCCTGTATCTCACTAAAGATGATTTGATAGAGAAGCTCAAGCAGAAAGACCCCCCCATCATGGACATGGTGAAGAGCTGCATCGTTGTCTCGGGAGGAGAATTATTTGTGGAGGTTGTTGCACATGCCCAAAAATGAAAACATGGTGGAGTGGTGCCTCAAGAAGGCGCAAAAAGAAATTGAAAAAGGACAAAAACATCGAGGTTTGGTAAAAACAAAGCCAGATTTGGAAATTGCCCAAGGGCACGTCAAGAAAGCAGAGCACAATTTTGATGCGTTCATGCTTAATAGGAAACATGGAATCTATGATTGGTGCATCAGCATGGGATTCTACACAATGTACCATTGTTGCCTTGCCATTTCAGCAAAATTCGGCTATGAATCACGCAATCAGGAATGCACTCTTTCCCTCATGTCGATGCTTTCAGAACAGGGAAAATTGGGAGATGATTTCCATTCTTATATTGAGGCCATGAAAGCTGGTGAGGATAGCGAAGATCAAATTCTTGCACTTCGCGAGAAATACCAGTATTCCCAAACTATCTCTCTAGACAAGCAGGTTGTTGAGCGGTTGCGTCTATTGTGCATTGAGATGATTACGGAGACGAAAGGTATCCTTAAACCGTGAGTTTTCAAAATGAATTCGGACCCCACAATTACCGCAGAATTCAAATTGTGTAATGATGAGACAAAAGGGTTCATTCAGAAATAAAAACCAATTTCAGAAAAATGAAACCAGAAATCTATGCTATATTTTCCAAGAAAGGCAATAACAAATATAGGGACAGCACCGAGCTAATTTATAATTCCCAAAACGTTAATTTTGGAATTATACTAATGTTAAATCCAGGAGGATGCAAACCATCAGATCCAAATGTTATCATTACTGAGACACCAATAAAACATCTATGTAATTCTGACAAAATTTTAGATTTGGTCATTAAATGGTTGTACTGTTTCTACAAAAAATCAGGCAAAAATTTGCCCCAAGGGGTGTTCATTATCAATCTTTGCGATAAAATTGATACAGAACCGAATAATCTTAGGGCAAAAGATTTTAACAAAAATGTGCAAAAAATTGAGAGAGGAATTGAGGATATAATCAAAAACCATAAAGTTAATTGGCTTTGGGCAGCCTATGGAAGCAACCAAAATATCCCCTCAAAATTAAAATCTAATCTATTCCATTTACATAAAAAATATAAAGAAATTTTAATTGGAAAAAGTGTAAATTTTGGTCATCCTGGAAGAAAAGGGAAAGAATATTGGGATAATATTTTTGCCGAATTTATAGAAAAAATAAAAAATTCTCAGTAACCATGAGAACCGAAGAACTCAAAAAAATCTGGAATGCTGCAAAGAAAGACGCTAAGAAGCACCCCCATAAATATAAGCCCAAACATCCTTCCTTATGGGAGATTGGCGTAGCCAAGAGATTGAAGAAAGAACTTGAAAGTATTGTCATTCTTGAA
>CAZFPU010000276.1:0-1846 GCA_964521145.1 uncultured Methanosarcinales archaeon
AAGATGCCAAAGACTCCCACAGGGGACATCAGCGCCGCGATAGCGCGCGAAGCGCAAAAGACTTTAGGCTGGACGGCAGCGCTCATCCAAAATGTTGCCCACACCTTTTTTTTAGCCTATCACATCAACATCAACCAACTTCCACAATCGAACAGCTCGGCCCAGCAAAAATGGACTTTCTATAGGGGCTCGTTTCAAGACCTCTACTATGCTGGCTCAGGAACTTTAGCCTTCTTTTCTGTTGCGTGGCAGGCCTATGCACTCCTTGGCACCGTTGTCGTTGTCGCCGCCACCGTGCATTTTCTTTTCTTGCGTCACATAAAGACCCCGTTGTCCCAAGACATTGCAGACTGCGAGAACCTGAGCAAAAAAGCCAGGGATGAGGCTATCGAGCCGTGCGCGGGAAGAGACCGCGAACTTCACGACCTTGTCGAATATCTTAAGTCGCCTCCGGGTAGGAGGCGGCTCAATCCTCTCATCATTGCGAAGCCAGGGGTCGGCAAAACCAATTTGATCAAAGCGCTTGCCGACAAGATCAACAAAGGGGAGATCCCGGAACTGAAAGGCCATACAATTTATTCGGTGAACACCGCTGCGCTCTTTCGGGAAACGCATTTTAATACCGATCAATTCCGTATCGAAACTGCATTGGAAGAAATCTATACACAAGTGAATTCAAAAATCGGAAACGGGAGCGCCAATCGGCCTAAATTTATCCCTAACCCGACTTGCAAAAGCCTTCCCAAGGATGGACTCTGGATCCAGGATCGATAGGCTGTCTAAAAAGCCGAATATGGCTGACTTGAAATCTTCAAATTCCCTGTAATAGGTATTGTATAACACCCTCTCTTTCATCCACTTCCACACCCGCTCAATAGGGTTTAAGTTCGGGCTGTATGGCGGGAGAAAATGCAATTTTATCTTCGAATTTTCAAGATAGGCTGTTACGGCTTGATTGCGATAATATCTGGCATTATCACAAAACAGATGGATGCGACTCTTTGTGGGGTAGGCTTCTTCAATTTTCTTCAAAAACATTAAGGTTGATTCTGCATTTAGAGTGCGGTCTTCTTGGACGATCATCTGCCTTGAAAGGAGATCAAGAGCACCTGAAAGATTTAACCTTGCTCGACCACTATTAGCAGCGATCTCTTTTCGAAAGCCCGTTTTAATCCAGCCACAGGCGACTTGTGTATTGTGAGTGGGATGAACCCCGTCCATAAAACAAATTGTTTCCCCTTCACCAAGTCCTGCCTTCAGTTTTTCGTATTCTGCTATCCACTGCTTTTGCTGTTCTGCGTCGGCCTTACCTGGAACAATTGCTGGTTTTTTATAAGAAAAGGCATGTCGATCAAGCCAGTGCCGCATGCCTGATACAGTATAGGCAATTTTGTAGATGGACTTTACGTAGGCAATAATATCTTTGACGTAGAGATAAGTGTGTTTGTGCAGATGCGCTTCAAGAAGCTGGGATTGTTCGGCAGAGAGTTTTTCAGATGAGCCGCCGCTTTCAGGCTTTAACTTTTGGGAGGTTTTATAGTCAGCTACATGCAGGCGAATCGCATCGTCAGACAGAAGAAGAGCTTCAGCTATTTCAGCAAAAGTCCATTCTTTATCATAGAGAAGAACTGCTTTGATGCGATCGCAGATACGTTTGTCTCGTTCTTTTTTGTGCTGAGCTTTAAGATGATTGCGCTCTTCGTCGCTTAAAAATTTTTGCATGCCATTGTAGATGCCATCAAAGCGAATTTTTTAAAAGATAAATCTCCGATTTTTCATTCGCGAGCGGTATATTTCCCGACGTTGCCCTCCGTAGAAGACATTTGCCGTTTTCCAGGGAATACTT
>CAZFPU010000277.1:0-1827 GCA_964521145.1 uncultured Methanosarcinales archaeon
GTTGGTTAATTTAAAGCGCTGACGACCAAGTTGTTTGAATTTTTCGTGGAGATTGTGTTGACCGTCTCCACGGCCATCTTTTTTCCCATCTTTGTAACCGTACACGGGGTAATTTAAATTCATCTACACTTGAATGATTTTAGAAATTGTATAATGTAATGACATGGAAAAAAATAACATAGATACCACACAAATAAAAGATTTGCCAACAGCAATTCAAATCATTGAAAGCCTTCTTGAAGAGAACCGCATTCTCAAGGAACGCATAATCAAGCTGGAAGAAGAGGTTGCTAGACTTTCCAAAAATTCTAAAAACTCTTCCAAGCCTCCATCTTCTGATATTGTCAAAAAACCGCAAGAGTTGAGGCAGCCTGGCAAGCGCAAGATAGGCGCACAAAAAGGGCATAAAGGAAACAAGCGCAATCCAATTCCTCCCGAGCAAATTGATTTCACAAAAAAACTCGAACTCTCTCATTGCCCTGATTGTGGGCACTCTATGGAGTCTTCTCAAACTCATCCAGAGGTTCTCATCCAGCAAGTAATTGAACTTCCTGAAAAACCAGTGATTGTTACAGAGTATCAGCGCTATGGAAAATTTTGCGAACACTGCCAGAAATACCATTATCCTGCACTTCCAAAAGGTGTGATAGAAAATCAGTTGTTAGGCGCTCGCTTGCAGGCTTTTACAGGGTATCTGAGGGGAAATCTGTTTGCCTCTTACACAAAAATTACAGAGTTATTCAAAGATGTGTTTCATCACTCAGTTTCCAGAGGGCTCATAGAGAACACTGTTCATCGCAACTCTAAAGCGCTCCTGATTCCATATCAACAACTCCAGCATCACCTCAAGAAAGAAAAGCATCTCAAGATTGATGAGAGCGGCTGGTTCAATAATGGCGATCTACTATGGACATGGGTGTTTTGCACAAAACAATTTGACTTCTTTACCATTGATAAATCCAGGGGTTCTAAGGTGCTCAAACGCATTCTTACAGAAAATTTTTCTGGAAGCATCACTTCAGATTTTTATTCTGCTTACGTTAAATTTGCAAATCCTAATCAGCAATTTTGCCTGGCGCATTTAATTCGGGATATAAAATATCTCTCTACTCTTCCCTATGAAACAGCAAAAAAATTCTCTCAAGATTTGCTCTCTTGCATGCGCAAAATTTTTGAGATATGGCATGAGAGAGAGAATTTAACATCTCCTGAATTTAGCGATAGATCCAATGCTCTGGTGGCTCAGATCTCTGATATTATTAATAAATTTACAACTCTGCCAAATGCGGCTAACAAAATTGTAAAACGTATGAAAAAACATTGGAATGCACTATGGCGCTTCCTATCTTCTCCTGATGTCTTCGAGCCTACCAACAATCTGGCAGAAAGAGCCATTCGACCAATTTCGATTCTGCGCAAGATCACTCAAGGTAGCCGAAGCCTCTGGGGACGCGCCTGGACAGAGCGCATCATGAGTGTGCTCGGCACTTGCAAAAAACAAGCTCGCAGTTCCTGGGATTTTCTGTGTTCTGCTATTAATGCCCTTTATTTCAAAGATCCTTTTCCTTCTCTTTTACCGGATGGGGGTTGATCTGAATCGTACCCCGTGTACGCTTACAAATAAATTATACATTTATTTTTGAATCCCCCCAAACCCCCCTTGATAAGGGGGGCTGGGGGGATTCAGGAAAAATATATTTCTAAAACGTCCATTTTATTTAATTCTCAATCCTAAGTTCTTCTACTACTTGAGCGATATAGAGCTTTTGCGGAATAATTAGCACACCAGAACTTTTCTCATTTATGATAAACTCAGCAAAATAATTC
>CAZFPU010000278.1:0-1818 GCA_964521145.1 uncultured Methanosarcinales archaeon
GTACGTACTGGGACTTCAATCAACATCTGGCCGATTCCATAGCTTCTCAGCGAGCCGAATATATCGTTGGTGCGCTACTTCTCTTTCTGTCATTTTCTTTGCAAGTCGTGGCCAACCTGATTCCGTCAACGCTCCAACCTTCACTGATCCAACCATTTGATTCCGCTGGTCTGGGCATTTGTGTCGTATTGTTCTTTCTCGCGGTCGCCGCATATAGCTTGTGCTCGCGTATTGCAACTCAATCCAAAGTAGCGGTGCGCCAAGTTTTAGAAGAACGAACCAAGGCGAGTAATTCATGATGTCCTCTACAGGACGTTCGAGAGTGGATGCTCTTCGAGCGCCGCTCAACGCCGAGCGTTATGACCAACAAATTGAATGATACAAACCTTGTCGCAGAGCAACCAACTATGTGCCTTGTATTATCCGGAGACAATTTGCCTCCATGAACAAGAGTTGAAGTATTTTCTTTTGCTCTACGACAAAGTTTTCTTCTTGCCGATTGACATTCAACTCAATCCAGGCCACACAAAGCTATCCCAGCGCTTTTCCTTGCATGACGCAACGCTCACGGGAGCTTTTAAGTCGAGGCAGGACGCGCATTACGCCCTCATGTATATGTCCGAATCAAAGATATGGGACGATTACATGAAGAGACTAATGCATTTGTATGATGAACTGGAAGAAAAAGGTGTCCTCGTGGGATTGAGTGATCAGGCTTTTGAGAATGCGACCGCTTGGCATCCCCTAAAAGGAGCCGTTGATGTCGATTTAAGAGATCCGCTCTTTATCTCTCTATGCCAGCATTATCAGAATCCAGAAATTTATATTCCACCAACCGAAGGTGCGGTAGTCAAAGGCGGGGGCTTTGTGACAAGGCCACCTGCCTATCAAAAAGATTTTGCCATCCCTAGTATTTGCGCAGAAAGATTAAACAGTACCTTATTTTTCGCAGAGCGTGAAAAGCTTTTCCCGGTATCTACGGGTCAGATGTATATCGATTTGCTGAACGTAAAGCTCAAGAGGATAGCAGAAAATGAGAAAGTCCAATCAGGCCTGGCGGCAAATGCGACAAGGAAACTCCATAAAGTTAGCATGCTATCCTGGGAAGTTGTAACAGAATCCGTTCCATATGAGAGCATTAATCGTAAAACACCAAAAGATATTTTACTGTATAAAAGCGCCTGCGCCGAACTTAAGGATCGTTTTCACTCTCATCTTCTAAGCCTTGAAGCTTCAATAAATTCTGAACCATGGGAGAAGCCATTTGCCAACGAATTGGATCGCCTTGTAAAGAAAGAATTATTACCTGAAATTCAAAGAGTCAAGGATCAGAAGTCAGTAATCTGGGAAAAATTATTTGGAGAGTCGCTTAAATCGATCGCTTCTTGGAAAGTATTACCCCCACTGCTTGGTCTTCATCTGGTTCCTGGGTTATCGAGCGGAGAAATTTTATCATTAAGTTCTGGCCTGGTTGGCGGCGCAATGCTGCCTGGGCTAGTAACGGCATGGGAGGAGCAAAGACAATTGAGAAGAAATGCACTATTTTTTATCGTTAATTTCAATAGGAAATAGAAGGCATACCAACTGAATCAAAAGAGACATAAATTGGGGCCATATTTATTTTCGATTGAACGTTGGAATCGGTCATCGAGAAAATAAATCTGTCCTTTTTATCGCTGTTGGGCAATCAGCATCGGGGAATCAAAATGAGAAAATGGCGTGAGCGGTTATATGGTTACACTGGGCTATTTATTCTCTTTGGACTCTGGACTCCATTGCTGTGGTTTGTGTCATCTGCTAGGTCTCACTACAAGATGG
>CAZFPU010000279.1:0-1801 GCA_964521145.1 uncultured Methanosarcinales archaeon
TACACCAGCTTAAACTAGACTGATTTCTGTCTTGACGGATGGGTCCACTGTAGAGTTGGATTTTATGGTCGCTATTTCTCTGCGTAATTCTAGGAGTATTGGCGGATAGCATAGGCTCTGGGAAGATAATCAATCTTCTAGCACCACCCACTTTGCTTGTCGTTCTATGGAACATGGTTGTTTACATTTTGTTGATACTTCACGGAATCATGTCGAAGTCAAAAGGGGGCCAAAAGCCAAGTTTACTAATTCAATTTGTTCAGCGAATTTTTCGCATAAGCAATTCCCTTTCGGGTATTAGATCAACTGATGAACCTATCAGGATGCAGATTATTGAAAACTACACTAAGCAGTGGTTAGGTTGTAGTGCGTCGCTCACGGGGGCACGTACAAAAATGTTGATACATTCTGCGGCAGCAGCACTTGGATTGGGACTGATTGCTGGTCTATACATACGCGGGTTGGTATTCGATTATCGAGCAGCGTGGGAGAGCACATTCCTTAGTGCGCATGCTGCGCACGCGATACTTAGTTTCTTTCTTGCTCCTGCCGTCGCGCTGTCAGAAATTCCAATGCCGGATGAAGCTGCGTTAAGTGCTATGCGCATGGTGCATGGGGACGATTCAACGGGTGTATCAGCTGCCCCTTGGATTCATCTATTTTCGTTAACCCTGTTATTTATTGTTGTGATCCCTCGCTTTATTTTGATGCTTGGATGTTGGCTAAGGTCATTCGTCTTATCACGAAACATGAAGGCTCAATTAGACGAAAAATACTTGAGACGATTGAGAGATCAACATAATGGGGATGTTCCGCCATCCTCAATCGTTATTAGTTTAGTTGCGCACTCGAATGCTGACAAAATGGCTTTTCTTCGTTCTATGCTTGGTCACCATTTGGCATTGCAGTGTGAATATCAACTTGTGAATGAGTTTCAATGCATCCATCCATTAATCGAAATGAAAGAAGAGCAGTTGCAGTTGTGGAACATTCCTGACGTTACTGAAAGTTCGAGGTTAGTGGAACGTCTTAGGTATGCTGGCAAGCCAGTGGGATGGATCCTTAGCGATGTATGGGATCGTTGGCGTGATAGTCAGTTCTTTCGCACACAACATGAAGTGCTCAAAGCAAAAAATGATACCGACGTTATTCTTTACCTCATCAACACAGCAGACAAGCCTGACATAACCACTTTTGTGCAACATGAAATGGATTTGCTAAGTTGGATTGGTAGGCCAGTCATCGTTCTGATCCACCAGATTGATACATTCCGTGAAAGAGAAATCAAATCTGCTGAAACCGAAAGTTGGAGAGTTCACCTAGCAAAATACACTAATGTTAAATGTGTATTTTCTCTTGATGAGCTAACACAATGCTGGATGCAAGAGGACAAGCTTTATAGGAAAGTTGAAGACCTGCTTGTAGGAGAAAAGAATTTGCTCATGAAACGCCTTCGGTCAGCAAAAATGGGGCAGCAGATTGAAACCTTGGATTCAACAGCACGCTTAATTGCCGAAAGCATCTCTCGATTGGCAACGCATTTTGAGCCTATTCCTGAATCAGGGAAAACCAAGTCAATGATGAGACAAATAGGCATTGGAAAAGATGATGCTGCGCTGACCGATGCCGCGCAAAAAGAACTATCCAATAATCTAGAATTCGAGGTTTGCGCAAACACTAAGAAACTTCTCGAAGTGTATGGATTCGCTACTGTTAATATCGGAGAAATGCAGATACCCGATACACCTCTTACAGTGGACCCATCCGTCAAGACAGAAATCAGTCTAGTTTAAGCTGGTGT
>CAZFPU010000280.1:0-1792 GCA_964521145.1 uncultured Methanosarcinales archaeon
CAAATATTTTGCACCATAAAAACCGGGATGCACGGTCAGGATCAAAACATAATCTTTATCGTTCAAATAGTTATTTATTGTTGAAACTCTTGTTTCCGGATTTAAGGCAAAAGCAACTTTCCTTTTTTGTAATTTCGTTTTTTTTATGTAGCTGGGAATATCAACTGTCTCTGCCTGGACGATACAAAATTCAACCTTTTTCCCATGCTTCTGAATCCACTTTTCTGGCGCTTTGACCATCAGGTGAGCGATGTACTTGATTTTTTGTGACAGACGAAATGGAAACCAGAGTGAAGCATTAGGAACAAATTTCCCGTCAGCGATATCCAAATGTAGATACTTTGCAACGCCGTGCAGATTTTTCAGCATTTGATCTAGTTCTTTTTGATTCTTGGCCATTACCGAAGGAAATACGGTTTGTTCGCTCGATCTTTTCATCGTTCCAGTCTTTTGATTTTTCCTAGCCGGCGGATATGTCTCGGTTCCTGAGAAAAAGGAGTAGTCAAAAATACTTCAATCATCCTTTTTGATTTGTGCAGATGGGTAAACCATCCGGACAAGCAGATAATATTAGCGTTGTTATGTTCCTTCGATAATCGCGCCTCTCGCAAGGAATAAGGGATTACTGCTCTGGCGCCCTTTATCTTGTTGGCAGCGATGCACATCCCTTGCGCTGAACCGCATGCTAAGATCCCTAAACTTTTATCAGCAACCACTTTTTTCGCTAAAGCAATAGCAAAATCAGGATAATCATCTTTAGGATCGAGCTTCTTGTTTCCTAGGTCTACATAAGAAACATGTTTATGTTCTAACCACTTCTTGATTTTTTCTTTTAATGAAAACCCAGCGTGATCAGCACCTATGTAGATTGGTTTCATCTTTGCCTCCTCATTTCTTTCCTACCGATCCAAATAGTTTTATTCTCTGTTCAGCCACCTGTTGTATCAAATCACGAGCAGGCGCTAAAATATGCCGTGGATCAAAATCTTTCGGCTGAGCATGAAGTGCTTTTCGCACGGCTGCGTCGAAGGCAATGCGGAGGTCAGTGTCAGTGTTAATCTTAGTAATACCTTTCTTGATCGCAGCCTTGATCTGTGCATCTGGAACTCCTTTTACGTTAGATAAATCTGCTCCGTATTTTTCTGCTATTTTTACTAAACTCTGAGGAACACCGGAAGCGCCGTGCAAGACTAATGGAACTTTTACTTGCTGTTTGATTTTTTGCAAGATATCTTGCCGCAGCGATGCTTTTCCTGCAAACTTATACGCTCCGTGAGATGTTCCAATGGCAACAGCGAGAAAATCACAGTTCGTACGTTCTACAAACTCTTGTGCTTTGGCTGGATCAGTATAGATTATACTTCTGGAAGATACTAAGTCTTCTGCTCCACCAATTGTTCCAAGCTCTGCTTCTACGGCAATTCCTTTTTTATGAGCAAGAGCGACTACTTGCTTAGTCAGTCGAATATTTTTTTCAAAATCTTCATGGGAAGCATCAAGCATCACTGAAGAATACCCTATTCGAATGGCCTGTTTGATTATGTTCATATCTTTTCCATGATCAAGATGCAATGCAATTGGAGCATTGGCTTTTTCGGCGGCAGTTTTGGCAATTGCATACAAATAACCCATGCCAGCATACTTCAATGCTCCCTCGGAAGTGGCGAGAATGATAGGCGCTTTGAGTTTATTCGCCGCAGCCACCGCACCTTGCGTGATCTCCATATTGTTGATGTTGAAGTGAGCAACTGCATACTTGCCTTTCTGCGCTTTCAGCAATAGTTTTTTTGTA
>CAZFPU010000281.1:0-1770 GCA_964521145.1 uncultured Methanosarcinales archaeon
CCTGACGATTTTCATCTGTTTCACGAGTAGCTCAAGGATCTTGATTAGGGGAGTGAATTCTTTGGTCTTTGTTCCGAAGCCCTCTAGCATCTCAGCATTTTCGTCAAAGCGCTTTAGGATATCCTTCGTGTTCCGTATTTTATTCGGTTTCATAGTCTTACCTTCTTTTCCATGATATGGTTTTTCTTTAGGTCTGAATCGATTAGCTTTATGGCTCGCCTTTCTAGTTCATGCTTGAGCTTTTCCGGAAGCTCTTGTGGTTTTGGGCAATACATCCATATTTTCATCTTCATTTCTCCCTTCCCTGCTGTTTCATCGCGTTGAAAAACTGTGAAATAAAAGTCAGATAGCCTCGGCTTCCGCCGATTGACCTATGCAGCTTTGCGGATCTCAGCACACAAGAGATGGATAATGACACGTCTCGTTTGTCATAGTTGTTGAGGAGCAGGATCAATTTTAAGTTATCGATGATTCCTTTCTCCAATTCATTGAATTTCATGTTTTCAGAGAAGAGGCGATCTCTTATGTTCTTTAATGCTTCAATCACATCTGAGTCTTTTAATGATCTGTCTTCTAAAGACCGATCTCGGATTGTTTCTTCGATCTTCATCAATATGGGATAGAACGCTTCCTTGTTCCTATCGCTTATGGCATCGATGCCCGTGCCTGTTTCCTTGCAGAGGGAGGAGATCGTGTGCATGTCCGGGTCAAAATTTTCTAAGTTTTCGTTTAGATCGTCAGTTATGCTTGCGTTTTTCTGGCAGTCTTTCTTGAACATACTGTAATGTCTCTTTAATCTCTCTATAAGCAAAGCGTCTGTCAGAATCAACTTTTCAAATAGTTCGAGGAGTGTTTTTGAATAGGCGGTTTGCTGTCCGGTCAATTCAAGTATTGGGCCTTTCACATCCTTAACTAATTCTTTTCCGCCCATCCATTGTTCGTAAAATTCTATACTCTCCCACCCATATCCGATCGTTGCCTGGATCATGTCTTTGCTCGAGATATTGATGAAGACTCTGCGGCAATCACAGTTGGGGCGGTTGCAGTAGCTTTCTATGAGAAAATATTCGCCCTTTGGCAGTCCGGATTCTTCATTCATGACAATTAAGCATCTTGTTTCTTTCTCAGCTATGTCCGGAAATCTCTCATAAAATGGTTCCATCATCATTTTAATCACCATGCTCCATATGCGTTTTGGTATAATCAAGATCCAAGGCATTCTTTTCTGATCTTCTGCCATCTAAACAAACTTCTGTGAACCCGACTTGGGGGGTTGCTTGGGGGGTTGGCGGCCGGTTCAGGGTCACTATGAAGAAGTTGGTGAATTCGAGCTCAGTATTGTTCATGGTATCCTCGTCCTCACAATCCGGCTAGCGCTAATGGGTCCCTGGGGATATAGTCGTGGGATCGTGTTTATCTAGGTTTCGCAAGGGTTGGAGTGGTTAAAGTAAATCTGCGGTCCGGATGGCGTTTTTCCATTATCACAGCTCAATCATCCCGACCTTCGTTTCCATCGTGGTATCAAGCGATACCGATCTAGTATCATTGAAAGTTTGTGGTGACTGGGCTCCATCCAAAGTTCATCTGCAGCGCCTCATGAGCCTCTTGTGGGTAAATCGCTTTGTATCTCGGGTGTGCGGGTCGTACCGTTCATTCCTTGTACGGCTCGGGTGCTTTGGCAAGTCGATAAAGCGCAAAAAGCGGTACGTTCTTCTTGTATAGTACCGAATTCAGTTAACATTGACCTATAGTCTGGAGTATAGAAATTTT
>CAZFPU010000282.1:0-1742 GCA_964521145.1 uncultured Methanosarcinales archaeon
ACTTTTATCGTCGGTAAACTAGTATTTAAGTTTTGCGAATTGCGGGACAGGCTGAAGGAATACATGCGAGCATCAGTCAAAAAGATGCTTGGAAGAATCGGAGATATCAAGGCAGTCGGAGATACCGATGGACTTGCCGCTTTTATGGCGGATAATATCGATGAAAGAAGAAAGAGCGAATTCAAATCAAGGTTTTTAGGAATACCAACCGGAGTTAGTTTTGTATTCCCTTCGCTTATCCAAGAAGGAGAGCTATATACTGGCGCGTTGCAATATCCTACAACGTTTAGAGGCCAAACCAGAACCCTTAATAATTTTGTCTAGCAATAGCCCCCATGAAACTGTTTTTCCATCTTTTTTACCTCCCCATCATTTAATGCGCAAAGTCCATTGGGATGTATCTCATTGATACTGTTCCGTCTATTGACATCCAACAAGAACAAAAGATTTTCAGGGAAAGCCCTAGCAATAAGAGCCAAACTTCTACAAAATCTTTTTAAACGCCCTCGATTTGAATACAGTTATGTCTGATAAAAAAACAGAGCAAGTCGATTTAGATGCCCTACGGCACAGCATTGCCCATCTGTTAGCGGCAGCGGTCATGGATCTGCACCCCAACACGAAACGAACCATTGGACCTGCAATTGAGCATGGATTCTATTTTGATTTTGAATTTGAAAAACCAATCACTGAGGAAGACCTGCCATTAATAGAGAAAAAAATGCGGCAGATCCTGCCTTCATGGGAAAAGTTCGAGCGGCATGAATTGGATGCGCAGGCCGCCAAAAAAGAATATCCCCACAATGAATTCAAGCACGAATTGATTGATGAATTCTCAGAGCATGGGAAAACGAAGATATCATTCTATAAATCTGGCTCGTACTGGGATCTGTGCAAAGGGCATCATGTCGAGAGCATGAAGCAGATAAAATCTGACGCGTTCAAATTGACCCATCTTGCTGGAGCGTATTGGAGAGGTGACTCAAAAAACAAGATGCTCACGAGGATCTATGGACTTGCATTCCCTTCTAAAAAAGAGCTTGATGAGCACCTAAAAATGCTTGAGGAAGCCAAGAAACGAGACCATAGGGTTCTTGGAACCAAATTAGACCTCTTCAGCTTCGATGAGATAAGCCCCGGAAGCCCCTTCTTTCATTACAAGGGTGCGATTATGTTCAATGAATTGCTATCATTTCTAAGAAAAGAGTACGCAAAAAGAGGATATCAGGAAGTTATCACTCCTCTGGTCTATGATAAGCAGCTTTGGGTCCAGTCAGGGCATTGGGAGCATTACCATGAGCATATCTTCAACGTGAAGATGGATAATAAAGATGCTGCCATAAAGCCGATGAACTGCCCAAGCCATTGCATACTCTATAAAAAAGGATTCAAGAGCTATCGCGATCTTCCTCTGAGAATGGCTGATTTTGCTGTTTTGCATCGAAATGAATTGAAAGGGGTTCTTGGCGGACTAACCAGAGTAAGAAAATTCCAGCAGGATGACGCGCATTTATTCGTAACTCCAGACCAGATCGAGAATGAGATATTTGACCTCATTGATTTTCTTGACTATATCTACAAGCAAGTGTTTGACTTCACCTATCGCGTTGAGCTATCAACAAGGCCTACAAAATCCTTAGGCACCGATGAATTGTGGGAGCGCGCAGAAAAAGCGCTTGGAGATGCCCTTACCAAAAAAGGCTTCGAATACAAGATAAACCCTGGCGATGGCGCATTCTATG
>CAZFPU010000283.1:0-1732 GCA_964521145.1 uncultured Methanosarcinales archaeon
CTTGAATGACAAATACCCATGCGGCATAGTTTTTACCGCTTATGCGCCAACTTGTGCTGTCTGTGTGTTTGACTCGTGCAGCTCGTACGAGTTTTTCTAAACTGGCGTAATGGTCTCCGTATTCTCGTGCGAGTTGTGTTAGTATGTGTGGGATCTCTCCCGTGCTGATATTGAGATTGTGCACTGTCTGGAAATATTCGCGCACCTTTGCGCCTGGCACACGCAGTGCTAGATGCAGATACATGACAAGCAACATAATATTTAGGCTGAATTGCGCATTTGGAAGCACACCTGGCACTTCTGCCTCTACAAGCTTCTCACAGGTTGGACACCACTTACGATGAATCAAGTAACGGATGACTTGTGCAGGATTAATAATATTTATCGTCGTGACAATACGATGACGTGTGCTGATATTCTTTTCTCGCAGGTGAGTATTACAGTGCGGACAATTATTAAGCGGAAGGTTCTCTTCCCTATCGATGTGTTCAGGCGCTTTGCGGCCATGACCCAAGTGTCCTTTTTTTGCACCAGGTATTGCAGAATTTGAAACATTCTTCTTGATTTTCAGAGCAACTTTTAGGTTATCAACAGTACACGCATGTTTTGCCCGAAACTCCTCAAACTCCTTCTCAATACGCTGCTTCTCCTTTTTGGTTTGTTGGAGCTCACGCTCCAACTCACGAATCCTTTTGCGAAGTCCTTCTTCAGTTGTGTTCATTCTATCAACACCACTTTGACTTTTTTGCCTTGCCAATGCTTAGGCACATAGACCCGAGCACTATTTCCGCCAGCTTGAGCTATTTTCTCAATGGCCTCAAATCCATTCATTTTCATTTCGATCAATGATTTCATTGTAGTTACAATGTAACTACACTAGGATATAAAGATATCGCTAGTACAGACTCTAGATTAATTATCGACGAACAGTATCAAAACACTGAATGATTACGTAATCCTAGTAGGTTTAAATATTATTTTGCCGGCTTCCATTTTGGTTATGGTCTTGGTTGCCCTGTCAAGTTGTTTTGTTAGGATGCGCGCATCTCTATTCCACGCGTTTAAGGTCTTGAACCTGAATGGAAGTTGTCCCGGCTTTACCCAATCCTTGATGTAGAATCTGGAGGAGTGATTCGGGTCGTATGAACGTGCGCAGTCATTCCCTATTGCATTCTTGATATCATCTAGCCTGTTTTTGATGCGGCTCTGTTGCCTTTGTTTGCCTTGGAGTTGTTGGCGGGTTGCGTCCCTGTGGTCTTTTATATCGACTGTTGCGTGGCATAATTGCGTTTTGCTGAATTCCAAACCGTCTTTCTTCCTTGGTGCTAGTCTGATTCGTGCTTCTTTGACATCAGGTGCCCTAGCCATCCGGGTGCATAGGGAGGCCCATTTGCCGAACATCTCATGTAGTAGGGCATAATCCCCTTTCTCTGGCACTAACTTCAATTTTAAGGCTTTCATCTTTCATAGAGCTCCTTGAAACAGTTATCAACGATTCTCGCTTCATAAGAAGTTGGTTCAGGTATATATTCATTCCGAACAATTCTTTTTATTTCCTCAATCACTTTCAGTAGGGGCGTCTTGTCGCTAAGGTCCAATTTTACCATCTCGTTAGAAAGAGCGAATTTGATATATCCCGAATTTGAGGCGTAACCTATTGCGTGTTCGATAAGCCATGCTTCGAATAGCATCTGCATCTTCATGGTCCTATAGATTTTATCTGGTTTCTTAG
>CAZFPU010000284.1:0-1705 GCA_964521145.1 uncultured Methanosarcinales archaeon
CATAAGGAGGCAGAGGAATATCTTTTACAATCATACACTAAAAAAGAAACATACTCTATCCTAAAAGATTGGAGGCATGGCAAGGAACAGTATGAGAAACAAAAATCCAAGTAACTTTTATATACTTCTTGCCTATTCAAAGAGATATGGCAAAATACACCGTTATCGTGGAGCAGGGAGAGGATGGATACCTCGTTTCTGATGTAGTGGAGCTTCCAGGCTGCCACACCCAGGCTAAGACCTATGATGAACTGCTCAAGAGGACCAAGGAAGCGATTTCCCTATACCTTGATGTCAAGAAGCCATCCAAATCAAAGTTTCTAAGCCTTCAGCAAATTGAAGTATAAACAATGTCAAAATTGCCGCTACTATCTGCCAGCGAATTTGCTAAAATCCTCACTAAAATCGGGTTTGTTTTCAAACGGCAGCAGGGAAGCCACATGTTCTTTGAGCATCCTGATGGAAGAACCACAGTCATTCCAAACCATCCAGGCGAAGAGCTTGATCGCGGGCTTCTGAACAAGATAATAAAGCATGACCTCCAATTGGGCCGAGAAGAATTCTTGAAATTGGTAAAATAGATTTCTACAGATCATACACCAAGAAGGAGGCGTACGCGATCCTAAAAGATTGGAGGCATGGCAAGGAACAGTATGAGAAGGGGAAGAAATGAGCTTTAATTCATTATTCTAGAAAAAAGATAGAGCACAAGACACTAGACATCCGCGCATAATGTTTAAATAGTCAGCCACCCACTCAATTCGTATGGATAAAAACTACCAATTTTACCTCAATACGGATGTCAAGGACTACATTGGCGAATGGATCGCTATTTGTGAATCTAAGATCGTATCGCATGGCAAGGATGTAAAGAAGGTATTTGAGGAAGCAAAGAAAAAATGCCCTCACGCACGGCCTCTAGTTACCAGAGTCCCCGATAAAGACACCATGATTTTCTAAGATGACACTTTCATTCAAATACAAGACCATAAATCGCCCTGATGGGATATCAGTAAAAACACCTTCTATACCAGTTGTATTGAAATGGAATGAGCAATTCTCCACCGTAGCTTTAATAGATTCAGGAGCCGATATCACGGCGATGCCTCTCTCAATTGCCCAGATCATCGGATGCGACCTCTCAGGAGAGCACACCTCGGCATTTGGAATTGGCGGCAAGGTCGATGCCCTTGAAACCAAAGCTAAGATACTGGTAGAAAAAGGCCATGAGCATTATGAGTTCCAGATCCCGATAAAAGTGATCCTTGGAAATTTTGATTTTCCGGTGTTACTAGGCAGAGTCGGATTTTTTGACAAGTTTGTGATTTCTTTTAATCAATCGCAGGAGCGCGTGTCTTTAAAATATCTCAGCCAAGAATAAATTTCCATTCAAATAAACAAAACAGGCAATTACGAACTAACCATAGAATACACCCCTCAAAAATATAGCAAATGCAACAAAAATAGCCATGGATATTGCATTTGCTTATTACAAAAAGCAAACTAAAGTATGGTTATTCGCTTTTTGTATACTTCTATATAGGCTCAATGATCTCGATCATAACACTCATCGCACTCATAAGCTATCTAACTATAGATTACATAAGACAAAGGCCTAAGGAAGTAAAGCCAGACACATCAACACACCCCTACACCCACACCATAGAGAATCTCTATGTCAGAAACACGCTAGAATGATAGTAAT
>CAZFPU010000285.1:0-1689 GCA_964521145.1 uncultured Methanosarcinales archaeon
CGCTCTGCATCAATCTTATGGCTTTCCTGGAATTCTATCGCAATTTTCTTCTCATTTTCCTTTGAAGTTATCACGGCATCAATTATCCTATTCTCTCCCTCCTCATTTTTCATTCTAACCAGGATTTCAGCAGAAGGGATCAGCTGTTTTAGCAAGTAAGCCCTTGAGAAATGATGTAAGGACTCCCTGCGATCATTCGTGTAGCTCTTATGCTTGAAGCCCCCTTGCTTGAATGCAGCGCATGCAACCAATTTCCCATTGAAATCATAGACCGGATGGTTTTTGTCTGTGAATTGATAACCAAGCTCTTTCAAAACTTCAGTTTGATTCTCATTCAATAAATCTTGCCGATACCAATTATTTTGGAGTAGTTTCTCAGATAACTTTTTTTTATCTCCCTGCATCTTTCCTGCAATAACCAGAGGATCTTCCATCTCCTGAATTTTCCTTTCTTTGAATGACTTTTTTGAAAATAATGTTCCAACCCCATCTTTGCTGGAATTGATGAAATCAGTTCGTGCATCTTCAAAGAATGGCTTGTCAATTTCGCTTAGCCCTTCTTGCGGCAATTGATCTATTTCCAGCCTATCTTCAGCCACTTTTGATCTGAACCTCTTGAAATATTCAGAATAGGTCTTGAAATCTTCAGTGGCGTTGTTAACCAGCTTCATTTGGGCTTCCTTGTCAAATGCATCATCAAAGAAATCGAGAGAAATTCCTCCGCTGTGGCCGACTTTCCTGAAATATTGATACAATTCTTTTCTCTTTTCTGAGAATTTACTATTGAATTTTCGATTCTCTTTGTCTTCTTGGATGAATTTTATTTTGAGATGCTTCTGATGCGATCTTGAACTAAAATGATGCGCTGAATCAGAATAAACCTCCTCCTTGATCTCTTTTTCCCGAATTATTGATTTTACTTTTTCCAATATCAGTTTGTTCTCTGCTCGATTTTTTGGGAAATGCCTGCGAAGGTAAGCCTGGACTTTAGGGCGAGTTACATAGATTCTCACCAATTTCCTTGCGATGCTGTAAATCTTCTTATCGATGTCTTTTCTTTTTGGCATGAATGTGCCTCACTATCTTGGATGCCATTGAATCAAGGGCTTTCTCATCAATGCCATGATAGTGCTTCTTGTAGTCATGGCCATGAATCTGCAATTTGCTCCTGATCATGGAATCCAATGGCGGATGATAATGGTTAATGACAGAATAATCCAATTCTCTCCTCATGATCTTTTGCGATAATAATTCCGCGCAATCATCATAAGAGGAAGGCAATTTCTTTAAGTCTTCCCTAAGATACATTGTTGTTTTCTCATCGAAAACGCCTTTATCCAACTCTTGCTGTCTAAAAAGTTTTATTTCCTCAGGGTTTGTGGTGATTATCTTGTTGGTTTCCTCATCCACATGGATTCGTATTCGATGATGGTCCTTGCCCCATATCAATAAGCCTGAGCCGACATTGGATGAGGATAGATATTTCAGCTCAATCTCATTCAAATCCAATCGCTCTCCCAGCAATTTTAACGCATTTGGCTTGCAGCCCATGATGAGCTTGAATTCTATGTTAGATAAAACCCCAAACCCTTCTTTGCAATTTTCCAAATCCGCAATATCCTGAAAAATCAACAGGATGCCGGTATTGGTCTTTCGGCCAAGACGACCTTGGTCAACAAGCTGCTGTTG
>CAZFPU010000286.1:0-1664 GCA_964521145.1 uncultured Methanosarcinales archaeon
GAAGTTTTTGGTCTCTACATTGGTAGGGACGTTCTGTCCTTTGAGCCATATTCTTGCTTGGTTCTTATTTAGTTCGGTGATGTTTTTCTTTGCGTTTGGACCAAATAGCTGCGTGCCTTCGATGCTGAGCCGCACTTCGGTCTCGTTTGGCTGTTCTAGGATGTAGAGTCCGACCGTGTCGATGTGGAGGTTCTGATCAAGGGCCTGTTCTACATCCCTATTGGTGAGAAAAATCTTATTCTTTGCGTTTCTTAGAAGGACGCCATCTGGTTTTTCCTCGATGCCCCATTGGGCTTCGACCATCTTCCAGATGACTTTCTGCTCCTTTGAATTAAGGACTCTGACTCTCATGCCTTTTGGGGTACTTTTAAGGGTTTAAATAGTGTTTGGAGGACCCGACTTAAATCTACAAATGGTAACTTTTTCGCAGCGCTTAGATTGCATGCAATGAGCGAAAAAGCCCGATTTAGGGCAGGGCAATAATTTGTCCTTGTTAGGTGGTAAAAAGAGATAGGTTTATATAGTGATAGTATTTTTTGACATTATAGTTGTAACATATGGCAAAAAGGGGAAAACAGCAAAAAATGGGATTGCAAAAAATGATTCAACAGGATAAATCTGAAGCCCAGATTATAGACCTCTGTCGTAGTCAGGAAGCTAGCGATGTCGTTTGGTTGGCACAAAATGGTGTCATCAAAGACATCGCACAAGAGGATATTCTCCTGTTGACTGATAATATTCCATACCCTGCACAGCAGGATATTGCCATAAAAATTGTCAAACTTCTTTCCTATGTCGAAAGACCAATCGTGCCCCTGCAAGATGAAAAAAAGATTTATGGCCTCAATAGGCGGTTCTTGAACGAACCTCGATATGGTATGGATCGAGAAATCCAAAATGGTTTTTACGATACTGCAAATATTCTTGATCGTAAGATTGCGATTGAGCTTTCTGACGTTCTCGAACGTATTTCAAAGCGCCTTGTAGAAGTTGAATTGCAACCGCCTAAGAGGAAGGAGTTCCTGGCGGAATGTCTTTCTGATTTTGCCGATGAACTACGCTGCAACAAGAAGCTTCCTGAACAAGATGGTAAACTTAACTTCAAAAAAATTGAACATTACAGGATGTTGGTAAAGGCAGTTCATGGGATGTACGACAATGTCTATCAGTCGGCGAAAGATTACGTTGGTGGTTCTCGATGATTAAACTACTAAAATACTTACTTGGCTATAAAGAACTCGGAGAGATCAAGTACGATGAGGAAGAAATGAGTTGGTATTCTCATGGCGAGCGTATGAAAGTAGATTATCCACTTGAAAAACTAAATGCATCTTTTTACAATGGCAAAGCTGAAGACCAGATCGGGGTAAATAATAATGAACAGCTCGCTAAATATGTTGAAGCGAACGCTCCTCAATATGAATTGGCTGGGACGATTACGTACCGAGAAGTATCGGATGATTATGAAGCTCTAGAAATCACAGCTTGGATTGCAAGCGAGTCTGGACAGGATTTGCTCGAGCAAATCATTGCCCCACAATCTATCAGAGATGGAGGCCTTCGCCGAAGTATGGTGGGGTCGGTGGATAAAACGACACGAAGGACAAATGATGGTTCTGGTGTGTATAAGAAGGCAGGTAATTATTAGGTGTTACAATGACAAA
>CAZFPU010000287.1:0-1635 GCA_964521145.1 uncultured Methanosarcinales archaeon
TTGAGGAAATTTCTGAGAATAAGTTCACGCTCCTGCTGCTCTCTGAAAAGCAGTATGAGCAAAGACTTGCCCAGATGATGAAATCAATTGAGAAGGCTCACAAGAGTATATGCTATATCTGCCTAAGCAAGCCCTACAAGGATGTCATGCTATCTCTGGACTCTGGAGGATTTGATGTAGGCAAGTTCTTTTTTATCGACGTGCTCACCCACCATTTCAAGAGGCAAGAGATCGCGCAAAACTGTATCTTTGTCGAGGATCCGCGCAAGTTGATGGCCTTGCAGCTTGCCATAGCCAAGGCCGTCATCCAAAAGAACTGCAGCGCGATTATTTTTGACACGCTTTCCTCTTTGCTCATGTATGAGCAGGCGCATGATGTCATACAATTTGCGAATGCGATGGCCATCGAAGAAAAACACAGGTCGGTAAACAAGGTGTTCATCGTTGTAAGGGAAAGCCAGCCACTCAAGGAATACTCGGACACATTCATAAAAGATGTCGAGATGTTTGCCGATAAAAAAATAGAATTTGAATAGTCGTCAAGGAACTTATTCTTCGCTTTTTTCCTCATTATTCTTAGCCTGAGAAAGCCTTTGCGTATGCTTGCATTTTGGATAGGCAGAGCAGCCGATGAATTGGCCATAGACGCTGTTTCTTAACACCAATTTTCCTTCCTTACATTGTGGACAGGGAGAATCAGCGCTATCGGTGATCTTTTGCGCCTCAACTGCCGCAGTTCCCTCCAAGGCTTTTGATGGACAATTCTTATTGAGGCAGAAATCCATTGGCCTTTTTGCTCGCTTTATGGCGGTGACCATCGGATAATGGCATGTTTCGCATTCTTTTTTTGCAGGCTTGAAGATCGCGTTCGCGGGCAATGAGAAGGTCGTCTTGCATTCAGGATAGCGATTGCACGCGGCAAAATTGCCAAACTTGCCCCGTCTTAATTGGATGTTCCCTTCCTTGCACGCAGGGCAGATCCCTAAGGTGGTAAGCTCATTTCTTGTCTCGATGTTTGCTTCGAGCAGTTCCTTTCCGATATCCTTCTCATGTTTCTTGAAATCGGTGATTATCGTAATTATGGAATCCTTTGCCTTATCGAGCACTTCGCTTCCTTTCTTCTTGCCCTCCCGAATTTCATCCATCTGCTCCTCAAAGAATCGGGTCATCTCCTCATCAAGGATCTTTGGAGCGAATTTTTCTAGTGTTTCAACGGTCTTGATCCCAAGATTGGTCGCTTCAACTGCCTTTCCAGAGACGTATCCTCTATCAAAGAGCGTATCGACAATCGCGGCTCTTGTGGATTTTGTTCCCAGATTTCTTTTCTCAAGCTCTTTTATGATGGAAGCTGGCGTATACCGTTTAGGAGGCTGCGTTTCCTTGTCATGCATGGTCATTTTTTTGATAGTGATCTGCTCATTTTTGGAAACGGGGGGTAATTCTTCCTCCTCTAATTTCACATACGGCTCATAGAATATGTGCCAGCCTTTTTCTACGGTTCTTGTCCCTTTTGAAACAAAGGGCTCATGATTGCAGTCTATATCAATGGTCATCGTCTCTCTTAATGCAGGATCTCCAAAAGTCGCGAAGAATCGCTTGGTTATGAGATCATACAACCTATGCTCGCGCTCATTG
>CAZFPU010000288.1:0-1614 GCA_964521145.1 uncultured Methanosarcinales archaeon
ATTTTAGGTTTAAGGAGCGTTGAACCTATATATTCAGAAGATACAAAAATTAAAGACGCTTATGAGAATGCAATGCGAGAAGGAAAATGGAGTAATACATATTCTTCTAAGGATTATTTGGAATATTTTGCCGTGGGCGTTCAAGCCTGGTTTGATGCTGCTTCGGAGCAAGCGCCCCGCGGCTATATTAGTAACGGCATCAATACTCGCGCAGAACTCAAAGCATACGATTCCAGGCTCGCATCTTTGTTATCCGGGACATTTGGCGATACGGCTTGGAGATACAGTCGTCCAACTAATACGCAATAATGGGAAACATTCGGCGTTTTGTGTTGCTTTCGCAGAATTGAAAAAGCTTTAGTATCTCCGAGACTGATTGATTCCTGAACAATAGTGTCAAAACCTAGCAAAACATTTAAATAGAAAGAGTATGGTAGTATATAAAAAAGGGGCGCTTATGATGAATGGTAAAATAGTTGTTTCCGTTTTATTTGTAGTAATTGTTGGAATTTTCGCTTATTATTCTACCACATTATCGCAGACATCTTCTTCTGGCGCCAACCAAATTAGCCGGGAGGCAGAGCAAGCAATAGAAAACGCTACAGAAATAAAGGCAGTTACCGGTACTATCGTTGAAATAGGCAACGAAAATTTAATGCTTAGGACAAATGACGGTATTTTAACGATAAAAAAATCAGTTGCGACCAGATATGTTGCATCCATTAACAATGTACAGACAGCAATTGATGAAAATGAGTTAAAGCAAGATGAGCAAGTGACCATAATAGTTGGTGTAGACTCAAATAACAAAATGAGAGCATTATCTGTCATTGTTGCGAGGTAATAAGCATATGAAAAGCCATATGAAAAAATATATTGCTGTCTGTATAATTATTGCCTTCACACTTATCCTTTCCACAATTGTTCAGGCACAAAGTATTTTAGAGCCTTCACCAACGGATTGGACATGGAATTTTGGTGGTATGGACATTCACGTTCAAGCTGGCATTTATTGGGATGATGGCTGGTACTATCAACCTCCTCCTCCACCTGCACCACCTCTTTCCGACAGCTCTTACGATGGCTCTTATGATGCTTCTTATTGTTCTCCTGTGAATGGGGGTTGGAGCGGTTGGAGTGCGTGCAGTGCTAGTTGCGGTGGGGGTGTGCAGACTAGGACGTGTACTAATCCGAGTCCCAGTTGTGGTGGTGGTGGGTGTTCTGGTTCTTCTTCGCAGAGTTGTAATGCTCAGCCTTGTTGTATTGATGGTGATGATAGTGCTGCTTGTTGCGAGTTTCTTGGGAAAGGGGCGTGGACTTGGGGCAGGAGCGGTGAGAATGTTCCTTTTGGCAGCTTTACGAGTAAGGGCCATGAAGGCTGCATTGGTGATGACGCTAATGAGTACTTAAGGTTCAGGGAGTGCGAAGGCAGTGCTTGCACAACTGATTCAAATGATGCTGCGGCGTGCTCAAGCCCGTATAGCTGCGTTTTTGAGGGCAAGTGCTACGCAAGGCTTGATAAGGCGGTGGATGAAAGCGCTCTCGTGCAGCAGAAGATAGGCGAGAGCAGGGGCAAGACTGACAAGCTGAGCCAGCTGTTCCAGGGGCTTGAGG
>CAZFPU010000289.1:0-1605 GCA_964521145.1 uncultured Methanosarcinales archaeon
AACCTAATCCCAAACCAAAACCCCTAATACCCAGTAGTAACTCGCTTTTTAAATAGTTTTGGAAGAAAAATAGAAGAAAATCAAAGAAAATTGTCCATAAGAAGTGATGAAAAAAGAAGGATTTCTCAATATCACTTCCCACTGGACTTCCTTGCGTGAAATTTATAAGCAAGAACCCCATCTAAAACACTATGGATGAAAAGAGTGCCTTGGTCGTATTCCAGGATAAAGGCATACGAAGAATCAAGCACGATGGCGAATGGTTTTATTCTGTTACAGACATAATCTTAATTCTTACTGATAGCTCAGATGAGCTTGCGTACTGGCGACAGCTCAAGAGGCGAGAAGAGCAACTCGTGACAATCTGTCACGGTTTGAAATTGAAGGCAAGGGATGGAAAACTTCGTTATGCTGACTGCGTAAGCACAAAAAACGCATTTCGGCTCATTCAGTCAATACCTTCAAAAAAAGCTGAGCCCTTCAAGCAATGGCTCGCGCAACTTGCCAAGGATCGCATTGATGAGATCGAAAATCCACAATTGGCGCAGGATCGGGTGAAGGAATACTACGAACTCAAGGGCTATCCAAAAGAGTGGATAGATAAGCGATTAAGAGGTATTGCGATACGGCAAGAATTGACGGATGAATGGAAAGCAAGAGATGTTAAGGAAGAAAACGACTTTGCCATACTAACCAATGAGATCAGCAAGGCTACGTTTGGCAAAACAGTGCAGCAATACAAGCAATTCAAGGACCTGCAAAAGAAAAATCAAAATTTACGGGACCATATGACCGATTGGGAGCTTATCTTGACCATGGTAGGCGAAAAGGCAACAACAGACATAACTCTAGCTAAGGATGCAAAAGGATTTGATCAGTGCAAAGATACTGCTATACAAGGAGGACAAATAGCAAGAAACACAAGAAAAGAGCTTGAAGAGAAAACGGGAAAATCAATCATCTCAAAAAATAATTTCCTTAATTTCACAAAACAAAAACGAATCGAGCAAAAAAAGAAACAATCAAGATAAAAATGAGTTGTACGAAAAAATCGGACAACTGAAACTGAGCTAATTGTTCTTTGAACAGTGATGATAAAAGCTTAAATGCCCTTGACAGTTCTCCATGCGCATGGGGGATTTTAGCGAGCAGTTTGAGCTGCCCGATATCATAGAACTATCCAAATCAATTCTCGAGTACATGTCCCAATATAGGGATGCGCTAAGATCAGATGATATCATAAGCGCGTTTCGCCTGCAAAGAAGCCATGGCTTACTTATTTTTAACAACTTAGAAAAAGCATATCTCATCAAATCATCAGGCAAGGAAGGATACTACGTGCCGACGTTCAAAGCACATGCCGCTTTGCAAGAACTCCAATGGGCGATTATTGCCGCGCATGAGCCAGAGCAGAATAAAAACATGCAAGAACCTCCAAGGATCTTCTATCGGCAATTAAGCATAAAAAGAAGAAATCCGGATTTTTCTGACTGGAACCATGCGATGGATACGGTTGATAATTTAGAACATTGATGCACAAGATTCTATTAAAAATAATCAGCGCTGTATTTCATTACAACAGTACGTACAGCCCCAAAAGAGAAC
>CAZFPU010000290.1:0-1592 GCA_964521145.1 uncultured Methanosarcinales archaeon
AGGGAATCTTGACCGGCTTGCTCGAGGTCTGATCGGGAATCCCGCATAGCGTTCATCTCACGTTTGAGTTTCCTGGACACTGGGCCTATTCCCCTTGACCCTCTCAATTTCTACCCCATCGAATTGCTGCGATTCAAACTCCTTGACAAAACCAGTTCCTATACTATAATCGGGCAGCATTGCCTGAGAGAAATGCCGGATCATAAAAGGGGAAAACATGCATTATTCTTACAATAAGGACTTTACTATCCAAAAGTTATTATTGTCTAATAAAATCAGCGTTGTCCGGTTACGTTTTTGCAAATAGCACGTCCTGATGTATAAGATCGGTGGATTCAATGTCTGGAGCAACATCATCAAACAAAGCAGCTTCGTTTTTTATCTTAATGCGAAGCTCCCGGACTCTTTTGATGCTGACTTTTTCATTGTGTTGCTCATGACAATATATCGCCAGAAGCAGATAGGTGATTAGACCCGCGAGTATTTGAACCATAAGCCCATGTGGGCTTCTTGCTATGAGGTGATACACCTTAAGGTGGCGCTTCCACCAGCCAAAGAAGATTTCGATGTCCCAGCGGAGCTTGTAAACCATTGCAACTTCCTCTGCGGATAGATCGTGTCGGTCGGTGGCAACCCAATATTCTTTTTTGCCGACGCGGTAGCCGACGAGGCGCAGCTCCTTTTCTGTTTGGTTCACCTTGGGGGTGCCCAGAAGGACTATGGCATCATAAAAAACGATACTGCCCGGCTTGATGGAGTTGGTGCGCACAACCGTCTTTGTTGTGCATTCCTTGATTCGGCAAACGAAATGCTTTTCTTCGGTTTGCCAGAGATCGAAGCTTTTGTGGCGCTGATAATAGCGATCCATGATGCCAGTCTGGCCGGGAGCGAGTATCTGACTTACAAAAGGACGCTCATCTCCTTTTCCATTGGTCAGAAATATCTTTGACGGGATACCACGATTGATGTCGAAGCCTATGTGGGTCTTGGCTTTCTTCGCGCCTTTACGGTAATCGGCCCAATGCATGGAAAGAACAGCGTCTATCAATGAGCCGTCAATGGCGATAAGGTCTCCAAGCTTATCGAATTCTTTGGGAAGTATCTTTGCAGCATTTGCCTGAAGAGCCAGGAATACTTCCATGAACTGATCGAGACCGCGAGAGTTGAGGGCTTCAAAGAAGCTGCTCTTCTCAATACCGGCTGATGGCGCTACGTTCTCACGCGCAAAATCATCCTCCTTGAGGGCTTGCAGCAGGTGGCGGCCTGATGTGTGTTCCTCAAGGTGAAAATAAATGAGTGCATTGAGTTGATCTTCGAATTCCATTTGCAATGGCCTGTTTCCCCGTGCGGCAAGAGGAGATATTTTACTCAGCACATAGCGCACCGGTTTGGTCAGATGTGTAAACGATGGTGTCTTTCGATTCTTTTCTTTTTTTTGGCTAAGCGCATAAGGCATTTCGTATCTCCTTGCTATTAAAGGATTTTTACGAAATTTTGCCTACGTGAGCTTTATTGAAAGTCAAGAATAAAATGCATGGCTATGCGATTATTCTTGTCGAACATCAATGCAATTTGTTAACCGGACAACGCTG
>CAZFPU010000291.1:0-1579 GCA_964521145.1 uncultured Methanosarcinales archaeon
GGTAGTTTTTCTTTTTGTGGAGCTCGAGCATTCGGTCAACGAGGGAGACGAGCTTATCATGGATGGCTTTTTCAGAAGAGTTTTTGAAGTCTATGGTGCGGATGGGGAGCTGAGATAAGAATTGGCGATTTGCTGACAACCATCCACCACGAAAAGGTAAGCTCACAAATGGGAAATACCAACGCAGCAACTTAGAATTCAAAAGAGCAAGGAGATATTTATAATCAAGATGGCGATGCTCTCCTCTTAAAGTAATGCCACCAACATCAACATTGTCCAAGTAGTGGTTTCCATCTATATCGTAAGCCGCGTATAACCTATCTATAAGACGAGGAACGCAAAGCTTGATTTGTGCTTGAATTCCGATATTTTGGCTTCTACCAAAGCGATACCAATCATGACCTCTGAATTTGCCATGTTCACGCTCTTCAAGTCGTTTCTTATTTTCTTTTAGATACGCCGCTGTCTTAGGATAATTCTCTGATAGCACATTAAAGTCAATCAGCTTCGCTTTGGTATTTTCAACTTCATAAGGGAACAGGATATACTGGCGAGAAGGCAACGGATCATAACGATTAACATCGGTTCCGCTGACAATCGGGAATAGTAAACCTTTCTCAAATATCCATTCTGCATCAAGAGATTTTGATTTAAGGCGAAGAGTTCTTGGCGTCTCTTCGATTAAATCCATGATAAATACGTCATCTGCGCTTGTTTGCAAGCCAACGAAAATATCTGCAATATCTCCTAATTTTAATAGGATTTTATTCAGCTTTTTGAATAGCACAGCGCTTTCTCCTACTGTAAAATTCCATTCCATTTCTTTTGCTTCCGAAGCAGAAATTTTACCTTTGATGGCGTGACCTGTGGCACGCCATGCAGAGATATCATCAACTTTAATGAAATCAAACTGCCTGCTGGGTGACTTATCTAAAAAGAGAAGACACGTATATGTGGTGGCTCCTTCAAAGACCTGCTTGGCACCAAAATGAACCACTTCTGAGAGATGTTTACCTTTGGAGATGACGCCTCTTAGTGACTCTCCGTATTGCGATTGAAAAAATTTGTGAGGAAGGATAAAGCCTAAACGACCCTTCGCATTCAAAAGACCCAATCCCTTTTCAACAAAGACCACATAGATGTCATAATTGCCTTTGCTTGCAGAAACATACTGTTGATTATAAAGCTCTACTTCCACAGGAGCCCATTCCTTCATGGTCTGAATCCTCACATACGGCGGGTTGCCGATGATCACATCGAATCCTCCGTTCTCCATGATCTCTCCAAATCCTGTTGATTTTGAATTCCAGTCGAAGGGATTGATGCGGGAGCGGTCTTCTTCGGTAAATTCTTCTTTTTCTGTCATTCCGTGCTTGACACGGAATCCAGTTCCTTTAGCCTGGATTCCTGCTTCCGCAGGAATGACGGCCGGCAGTGAGTATTGAGTATTATCAAATATATCATAACCAATAAGGCTGTTGCCACATTTGATGTTATTGCTGAGTGGAGGAAGGAGATGCTGTTTTCTTTGGCAAAACGCCTCTCTCTCCTTCCAATGCTTTAAGATAAAGACTCATCA
>CAZFPU010000292.1:0-1574 GCA_964521145.1 uncultured Methanosarcinales archaeon
CGAGGCCTCCGCTTCTAGACTCATCGCGCTCCGGCCTCGCCTAGTGATAATGCGCAGTAGACTTTGGGGTCGACCGAAGGGAGTGCCCTTTTTTGCCAGCGTAGATACGCTGGCGGCAAGTTGCTAAACACCCTCGTGCCATTGAAAAAGAAACTTATCGTTTCCTCTTTCTCTCCTTTGTAAGCAATTCAATCTTATTTGGATCTCTCTTGATCTCTTTGACAATGGTTGCCGGCCCTATCACCGTAAGCCCTTGCCTATCTCCTAGGAGCATATTGAAGAAGTTGTTTTTAATCTTTTTGATTCCTGCCATGTCTTTTGCCTCGGGATTTATGACGGCAAGCTCAATTCCCTTGAAATCGCCATTGACCTCTTCCATGGTAATCGCGATAAGATCGGCCTCTTCTTCTTTTTTTAAACGTCCCTGCAAGACGATGATCTTGTTTTCCTTCACAAAATCAAGGAGCCTTTTGACCCTTCGTGCCGAGCCTAATTCCTCTATCTCATGATAGGGGATAAATTGAAATGTTACCATCTAACCTCTTTATTGGAAATTTTGTTTTTTATTTTGATTTTCTGCTTTTTGACTCTTAATTTTTTTAAAAGCTAAGGTATTTAGGCGCTCCCAACACGTCGCGCATTGAATTTTGTTGACATCCTAGTGCAATAGTGTAATTTTCATGAACAACGCCGCGCCATTGACTGCACGTTAAACGTTCTCCTTTGCCTTGCGCGGCTTCATCAATGCGAGCCAGTAATGGGGCGAGCCTAAATGTCTCGTCTATTAACATCATTCTACGATCGAGCTAATGACTCTATATGGTCTAATCCACCAATTCAAACAGCGCCTCATAAAAATTATCTATGTTATTGCCATACTTCGCTGAAATGCCGATCACAGTGTATTGGGGATAGGCAGCCTGTACTTTCTTGATGTCTGCTTTTTTCAGATCGGCTTTGTTAGCAACAATTAGTACGGGAATATCTCTGGCCTGCAGATTTCCAACAATTGTGATATTTACCTGAGTATAGGGATCTTTAGTAGCATCTAAAACGATGACCACGGCATCCATATCATCGAGCCATTTGATAGCATCAATGATTCCCTTAGTGGCTTCCTTGGCTCGCTCTTTTGCTTCCTTCTCTTTCATGCCGGCTTTGACAAAATCCTCATAATCGACTTTGGTTGCGATGCCAGGCGTATCAACTAAATTAAAAGAAAGCTCTTTGCCCTTGCTTTTTATGCTGATCTGCTCTTTTATCTGGATTTCTCGGGTTTCATGAGCCATACTTGATACAGAACCCATATCCTCACCAAGCCAATCCTTGCAGATCCTATTGGCCAACGTAGTCTTGCCACCATTTGGAGGACCATATAATCCTAATTTGACATCCTTTTTCCGCTTGAAGAGGTTTTTTAAAAACTTATTAAGAAGTTTCTTTACTGCGCCGATCATACCATCACATTCTTTTTACGTTTATAAGAATTTGTTCGGGCTGGCTATAAATAGCTTTCGGTCAACGGATCGCCGTTGGCACAAAGGGGCACTCGCTTTGCTCGGCCCCTGGGATTC
>CAZFPU010000293.1:0-1569 GCA_964521145.1 uncultured Methanosarcinales archaeon
TTGGGCCTCAATCAATCCACGCACGATCATCGCACGGACATCTTCAAGATCCTGCTGCTCGCCAGCTTCATCGTCAATTGGATCGTTGTCATCGAATCCATACAACCTTCTCAGATCATCATCGCCATCGTTTCGCACATTGACATGCACCGATAGTTCATCTTCCTTATCAAAGAAGGGAAATCCGAAGTTTATGGAGCCAATTAGGCCAAAGATAACGACCGATAATAGCAAAGTTTGTGCGCTTTTCATAATACCACTACTACTGGGTAATGGATAATTATATTTAAATCTTTGCCAAAATTCCGACGACATAGATTCTTTATTTTATAGGTTGTGGTATATATTTTGCAATTCATTTTTCTTTTGGAAATTGTTGTCTTTAGACAGGTAAGATTGGTTATCAATAAAAGTGCAAATCTTAAATAGAAGCGTTCTGCGCTTAAATGAATGCAAGCCCAGCGGTATCAAATAGGGAACTTGGAAATTGCAGCTCCGCTCTACGATTTGATCAACAAAAACGCTGGTGCTGTCGGAATTTCTCCAGATAAATTCTGGAACAGGCTCGAAGGTATCATTGCTAATCTTTCTCCCAAAAATGCGCAATTATTGCAGAAAAGAGATGACATCCAGGCAAAGATTGATTCGTGGCATAAGGATCTCAAGGACAACAAAGTCATAGATCTCAATGAATACAAGTCATTTCTTAGAGGCATAGACTATCTGAATGAAGAAGTTTCTGATTTCAAGGCTACACCAAAAAACGTGGATGCAGAAATTGCAACTCTAGCCGGTCCGCAATTGGTGGTTCCCGTAGACAATGAGCGCTTTGCGACGAATGCTGCAAATGCGCGATGGGGAAGTTTGTATGATGCCTTGTACGGAACAGACCTGATCGATGAAAAAGACGGAAAACAGAAAGCAGGTGACTACAATCCGGTACGTGGGGCGCAAGTCATAAAGCAAGCAAACGCATTTTTGGATGATGTTGTTGGGCTGCAATCAGCCAAATACAATCATGTGGTAGGCTTTAGAATTGCCGAGAAGGATGGCAAAAAACAATTGTATGCCACAATAAAAAATGAAGGAACGAACCAGTATTATGAAACTACTCTTTCGGACACAATCAAATTTGTCGGCTATACTGGGGACAAAGCAAACCCCCAGAGTATTGTTCTAAAAAATAATGGATTGCATATTGAAATTCGGATTGATAAAAAAGGAAAAATAGGCTCTACAAATGCACCCGGTATCGAAGATGTTTTGCTCGAATCGGCATTAACGACCATTGAAGACCTTGAGGATTCTGTTTGTTCAGTGGGCGCCAAGGCAAAGACACATGCATATTCCAACTGGTTTGGCCTCATGAAGGGAGATCTGGAAGCCTCGTTTGAGAAGAGCGGCAAGCCAGAGACAAGAACACTTAATCCCGATAGGAAATACAGATCTGCTGAGAATTCTGACGATCTATCCCTATCAGGAAGAAGCCTCATGCTCGTTCGAAACGTTGGTATGCACTTGTACACTGATGTTGTGAAATATAATGGACAAGCTATTCCTGAAGGATTT
>CAZFPU010000294.1:0-1562 GCA_964521145.1 uncultured Methanosarcinales archaeon
TGACTGGAAACTAAACAATTTTTCTGAGCACATCCCTCGGCTGATATCTTTTTTTGTCTGCAGCTATCAGTGCGAGCATGCGCTCATAGTTGCAAAACAAGTGCATGACTATTGGTCAAAACAAAATGCCGATTTTATCAATTTTGAAAATCAGATGAAACAACCCCTATTGTTTTTCTCTCAGTCAAAAACAATTTTTTTCAGGTCAGTTTCAAAAAATGATCACATGACCTTGTATGAAGATCCCGATCCAAGGGGGGCTTCTATGAACAAGGATCTCGCTGCATTTATTGAAGCCGCTAAAAAAGGCAATGGAATACACGTTGATGAAAAAAAGATAGGCATATTTAAAGATGGACTTCAAATCCATAGCTATGACAAAAAGCATCCATTTGATGGAATCCTAATTTACATATCCCCATGACCCAACTACAAGAAGCTGCGGAAATAAAAAAGCATAATCTGGGCAGATTGCAGATCAACAGGTTCTGCAACCAGCGCTGCGTCTTCTGCTCAGCCCCTCCGGTGGGTGGCGAACTTTCTTTCGAGGAAATAAAGAAAAGAATGACAAGGCTCAAAGAAGAGGGCACTACTGATCTTATGATAACCGGCGGTGAGCCGACCATAAAGCGAGATCTCATTGAGATCCTTGAGCTCGCGCAGAGCATGGGTTTTGAGGAAATAACGATACAATCCAATGGGTCAAATCTCTATCGAAAAGAATTCGTTGAGAAATTGACCCAATTCAAGAATCTAAAATTCAACATCTCATTTCACGCTTCTGACCCTGTCATTTTTACCAAGCTCTCGAAGGCACCGCACACGTATAAGAACACACTCGAGGGGCTAAAAAACCTTGGCAGATACGGGATATCAGTGTTCCTAACGATTGTCATCCAAACGGACAATTATAAACATCTAAAATCGCATGTACAATTCGTAAGAAACCATTATCCGTTTATTTCACATTTCAGCTTTAACTTTATCGATCCCATATATAACGCCAAGGAAAATGTCTGGACCGTTCCTACATTTAGCGAAGCGATGCCCTATATGCATGAGACATTTTCCTACATTCTTGAACAGGGATGCACCTTTCGCATAGAAAAGATCCCCTTATGCTTCCTGCGTGGCTTTGAGGCATACCAGAGCAATTTGAGAAGACATCTTTTCGATGAAATCAGAACAAACAGCTTCTTTAGGGTGAAAGGGGATTATATGCCTGATGATTGGTATAAGGAAGAAGGCAAGAGCGAGCAGTTTTATCCACCGCAATGCAAGGAATGCAAATTGCAAAGCATCTGTCCTGGTGTAAATCAAAATTATGTAGAGGTGCATGGCACCGATGAGATAAAGCCTGTGTTTGACAGGGATCCTGGGGAAATACTCGATATAGCTCGAGACTCCAAGGGAAAAAGCACATCTTCTATGAACACTGTTTCATCAAATAGCTCTCTAGACTCGATCCAAATTTTAAAAAAGCAAATCGCTGATGATCTTACACTCTTTGATCATGCGATACAAATGAAGCCAAACAAGAACAACATTTACGATACGTACAG
>CAZFPU010000295.1:0-1540 GCA_964521145.1 uncultured Methanosarcinales archaeon
AATGTAAAATCACCGTATCATGCCACCAAGTGTTTCATTGGTGGTTCTTGACAAATCGGGAAGCCCCATCTCGGTGGGGAGGAGGTCACATAATAATTTAGTTCTCTTAGGGTTGGGGATTAGCATCGCAGGTTCAAGCAAAAAGTAATTTTTGCAATTTTCTGATATATCATTCTGCCTTCGGCAATATTTAGTGCGCTGCCTGGCTCTTTCAACATGCTAAAAATGCACGGCATTTTTGCGCACCGCAAGCAAAGCTTCCTCGTGCACTAAAAATCCAGGATTTTCTTGGGTACGCTGCGGCACCGCATAGTTATGTCCGGGTGAGCTGAGCGATCATTAAGGTACCATTTGAATGTGAGAAGATGCTAACCCTCAATGCCTGCACGCTTTATTTATAATAATTCAAAAGGCGCGTATCATTCTGACTTACAACAGCTATTTTCTCATTTTCACTAGTCTCGAGGAATAATGCAGTTTTAAATAGTAAAAGCACATTTTACATCATATTACCAAAAAAAGAGCGATAATATTATCATACTGTCAAATCGGAGGTGGTTTGTATGGAAATAATGCAAGAGGATGGATTTTTTGAGGTGTTCAGAGAGCGCTTCATGGGTTCGCATGCGATCGATCCGCTACGCGACGCTATAAACATGAGCTATAACGAATATGCAAGCAAGTAGCTTCATACTTTTTATTTTCATTTAGATCGGTCCATGCAGGACCTGACTTCTAGAATTTTCATTCAACCACAATATCGCTCTTTGGGCACCTTCAAAATAGTCCTACATTCTTAGAACAATACCTCGTCGAAAAATGCTTTATCCGATAATTCAATGAGAAAAATGGACTGTTTGCCTTCTTCAAGAATATCCCTTTTATATCAGTCAAAACTAACTGTCAAATTGTATATGAATCAACAAATTTCTCATTTTTACCCTGAAGGAGGTGTAACATACTTTTATGAACAAAAAAGAGTATGAAGTATCATATTGACAAGAAACAAAATAGTATTTTATCATTTTGGTTAATAGGGGTGTAAAAATGGCTAGAAATTCAGATCAATCTTTAATCGGGTTAAATGTGTATGATGATGTGTTTTCAGAGCTTGATGTGCAGAGCAGAAATCATTTCTTAGTTGAAAAGACAGGGCAAGTGTCCAAAACCAAAGCTTGTGTCGTGATCCCTACCTATAATGAAGCGGGCAACATAAAGAAGGTCTTGGATCTTTTGTATCATTATCATGCGATGCAAGATGGTACAATTGATCTGCAGGTGCTGGTGGTTGACGATAGCTCTCCTGATGGTACTGCGCAAGTTGTAAGGGAATATCAGCTGCACAATCCAAATGTACATTTGCTGCTGCGTCGAGAAAAAAATGGGTTGGGTGCTGCATATATCGGTGGCATGCTGCATGCGCTCAGCATGCTTGAGCCAGATGTCATTGTCCAAATGGACGCCGATCTGCAGCATGATCCTGCAGACGTATTCCGGCTTATCGCGGCAATGGATGAAGAAACTGATTTTGTCATCGGAT
>CAZFPU010000296.1:0-1533 GCA_964521145.1 uncultured Methanosarcinales archaeon
CAACAGGATTGGTTCCAATAAAAAAATTTGGGCAAAAGGACATTACCAAAAAAATTGTGGAGTCTTTAAAAGGCAGAGTAAAAACCAGCTGATCCACCTGAATGGAAAGCCACTAAAAAATGAAACTCCTAAAACAAGGCGCAGAATCGACATTGTTCCTAGATAAAAAAAACGTTATTAAGTCCCGCTTCAAAAAGGGCTATCGGATCAGGGAAATAGATGAAAAACTACAATCATCGCGAACAAGAAGAGAGGTAAAAATTCTTGAAAAACTTGCAGCTATTGATTTTGCGGCACCAAGACTAAAGGAAACCAATGAAAAAGATTCAATTACAATGCAGCATATCCCTGGCAAATTAATCAAAGACATACTGAATAAAAGAACCAATAAAAAAATAGGAAAGGAAATTGGAGAAAAGGTAGCTATTCTTCACAACAATCAAATAATTCATGGAGATCTTACTACTTCGAACATGATCAGGGACAAAGAGATCTATTTCATTGATTTTGGGCTGAGTTTTATTTCACTCAAAGCTGAGGATAAGGCGGTCGATCTGCACCTTCTCAAGGAAGCGCTTGAATCAAAGCACTATGATTGCTGGCAGCAGGCATACGCTGCGGTGCTGGATGCCTACAAAAGAAAAGCAAGAGATAGCGCTCAAACTCTAGAGCGGCTTTCTGAAGTCGAAAAAAGAGGGCGCTACAAGCACAAACAATGAATATCTTCCTTGGCTTTTTTCTAATACTTAGCGCATTCTTAGTGATCTATTGGTTCATATGGGGTCAAAGAAAGCATGAGATGCTGCTTAATCCTCCAAAAGAGTACAAACTCAAGGCTGTTTTTTTTGATCTGGATGGAGTCTTGGTAGATACCTTCGATGCATGGCATGCGGCGATCAACAAAGAACTTAAAAAAAATGGATACAAAGAGCAAAGCAAGGAGGAGCATCGCAAAAAGTGTTGGGGAAGACCGCTTGAGGAAGGTATGCAAAAATTGTTCAAAGGGCATGATATGAAAGCTATTAGCGAAGACATCAAAAGAGAGATTGAAAAAAACGTCGATAAAGTAGCGCTGATGCCCCATGCCAAGGAGCTGCTGCGCACGATACAAAAAAAACACAAAATAGCCCTTATTACCAATAATTATCGGCCAATTGTTAAGAAAATGCTTGCCCATCATAAACTTGATTCATATTTTGATGAGATAATAACGATCGAGGATGTGCAAAATCCAAAACCATATCCCGATGCATTACTAAAAGCCCTTGAAAAATTTAAACTCGAGCCCCCCGAGGCAATTTACATTGGAGATACGCCGCATGATTTCAAAGCGGCAAAGGCGGCAAGGATCGGGATGATCGGTATTGGGACAAGAGGGAATTTGGTTGCTGATTCGTTAAAGGATATCATTCCCTTATTCAAGGAGGATGTAAATAATATAACTAAGACCAGCCCAAAATAGTCTTAACCGGAGTGTGTCTAAAAAATCATGCTGCGCATGGGTCAGCATCTTCTCGCATGTCACTGTTTTCT
>CAZFPU010000297.1:0-1515 GCA_964521145.1 uncultured Methanosarcinales archaeon
ACCAGCACCAATACCAGCTATGATATTGATGATAGTACCGAGCTTGCGACCTTTAGCTTGCTCTCGCAGTTGGATTTTGATGACAATGGGAAAATAAACATCGATATTGTCGCTGCTGATCTTCAGATAGAATCCATTTTCATCCCCAATGTCCCAAGCCTATGGGGACCGGCTATTGTTGAGATCCGAGTTTGGGAATGATTATTTTTTTGTTATATTTTTCTTATTGAGTTGAATGTATGTAAATGTATAAGCGAGGACATTTAGACCGCGCCAGTGCGCACGGTATCTAATTGATTGCTATCTTAGTGCAATAGTAGTTTTTACTTGCCATATGCAAAAATAGAAAATAAATTCCTTGCACTGAGATAACCAATAAATGCGCCGCGCATTGGCGGCGCCTAGATATCCCGCTTTTGATTCTTAATAGTGCTTTAAACAAAAAATCTCAAACCAAAATCTTTAAATGCATCCTATAAATCACTCGGAGAATGCCAAATCCAATAATCATCGGAACCATAGCGCTTGATTCCATTAAAACTCCTTTTGGAAAAGTAGACGATGCATTGGGCGGAAGTGCGATGTTCTCTTCAGTTGCTGCCTCATTCTTCTCAAATCCCGGAGTGATGTCTGTTGTTGGAAAGGACTTTCCAAAAGAGCATCTTGCGTTCCTAAAAAGCAGAGGAATAGATCTAAGTGGTGTTACTATTGGAAACAAGACATTTCGATGGCAGGGGTTTTATGAATATGACATGAACGAGGCAAAGACGCTAAAGACAGAGCTTAATGATCTTGCAACCTACTCGGTAAATGTTCCAAAAGAATATACAAGCGCAGAATTTGCGTTCCTTGGTAATATCGACCCAACGCAGCAGCTAAAGGTCATCGAATCCCTAAAAAAGCCAAAGCTCATCGTCATGGACACCATGAACTTCTGGATAACGAGCAAGAAAAAAGAATTGCTTAAGACTATCGATAAGGCAGATGTGCTCATTTTCAATGAAGGGGAGGCCAGGCAACTATTTGAGACCCCCAACCTGATAAAGGCAGGAAAAGAGGCCTTGCAGTTGGTTTCAAAGGCAGTAATAATAAAAAAAGGAGAGCATGGCGCGTTGTTATTTACCAATGAAAAGATCTTTAGCGCTCCAAGCTATCCACTTGAGACAATCATCGATCCAACCGGCTGCGGCGATTGCTTTGGGGGCGCGTTCAGTGGCTATCTTTCAAAAACAAAAGATATTAGCGAGAAGAGCATGAGAAAGGCAATTATTTATGGTTCTGTAGTTGCATCATTTAACGCCGAAGGATTTGGCGTCGAAAATCTAAAGAAGATAACAATGAAGGATATAGAGGCAAGGTATAAGCAGATGAAAGAGATTCGGGAATTCTAAAGCGCTCAAAATAGATTTTACATGCTTTCTTTTAATTTCGCTGTTCCAACCATCGTCAAGGTGGAGGCGATCTGCGGCTGCTTCCTTCTGAACTCTATTATGAAATCGTTGAATTCCTTCACAT
>CAZFPU010000298.1:0-1509 GCA_964521145.1 uncultured Methanosarcinales archaeon
TCGCTCCGGTATCCTTGACCTTCTTTACCATGTTCTTCAAAATCCTCTCTTCATGCTCTAAAAAGCCTTGCAGCTGTTCTGGGGAAGACACATTAATCTTCGTATCAGTCTCAGGGCCTTTGATCTCAAGAGCAGCGTCAAGAAGAGCGATTTTTGCGTCGCGAACAGCAGATGGCATATCCACAGAAACCTTTTCTTTATCAAGAACAAGACCCTCAATGAGTTCTGTATCCTTGATCCCATGTCCCTTGCTCTTTTCTAGCTTGATATTGGTAATATCTACTTTTCCATTATCATAAATCTGCTTCACAGCCCGAACAACAATCTCTGCAAATTTATCCTTCACTCCTTCAGCGCCTTTTCCCGTCATCGCTGTCATAGCAATTTGTTTCAACATCTGATTATCACTCAAAGTGATCTTTGCAGCCAAGTGCTGAAGAATTTCCTGCGCTTTTTCTCCCGCAAGCCTGTAACCCAGTGAAATAACTGTAGGATGAATCTTCTTATCAAGAAGCTTCTCTGCATTTTCCAGAAGCTTTCCTGCAAGCATCACAGCAGTTGTAGTTCCATCACCAACCTCTTCTTCCTGAGTCTTGGCAATTTCCACCATCATCTTCGCAGCCGGATGCTCGATCTCCATTTCTCTAAGAATAGTGACGCCATCATTGGTAATCGTAATGTCTCCGACAGAATCAACAAGCATCTTGTCCATGCCTCGAGGCCCTAAAGTAGTCTTGACCGTATCAGCTACAAGCCTTGCTGCCATAATGTTGTTTCTCTGCGCATCTTTCCCAATCATGCGCTGGACATTCTCTGGAAGGATGAAGATAGGTTGTCTTTCCATGTTAAAGGTATGAGAATTTACTTAAAATTCAAGCATAATAATAATATGATATTCCTATACTCGATATGGGGTTTTTAAACTTTACTGTGATCAAAGAGACAGCTCCTTGCAAAACATACTCACATAATCAAAAGAAGAAGGTACATCCCCGTCGAAGAGTCGTAGAAGCGTTATAAAAGAAGAGAAAGGAGACCCCTTACACTGTCGATGCAATACGTTGGCGCATCGGTATCTTCGTCAGGGCCTTCATGAGCATATCTTCTCGTCATAACCCAGCAAGTAGCACATCCGAGTTGATTGCCTAGAGCAATACCATACACTGTTCTATCATCAACAACAAGAGTCGTTTCTGGAATAGTCCCCATCTTTTCCATACAATCCAAATAATGTTTCTCTGTCTTCGCAGTATCAACGACGATTGCATCAAAATATCTCCTTACTCCAGAATACTCGATCTGATGCTTTCTTACCTCTACATTATTCGCCAAAGAGACCAGCCCCAACTGATATTGAGGTTTAAGCGCTCGCAAAACATTCTCAGCATGAGGGAGTAGCCCAGTAGCCCCTTGCGCTTTTCATACAAAGTGCCAATCCAATCAAAAATAACGTCGACGCCTGCGCCGTCGACAACGGGGCCAACAACGAGGGGCTCCCTGACCACTGGC